>JAFSZW010000589.1 GCA_017458865.1 Clostridia bacterium | reverse complement strand
GCGCTCAAGGATCCGGCCGAGCAGCTGATAGGTGCCCAGCATGAACCGGTGGCCCGTCTCTCCCTGCCTCGCCGCCGGCAGCGCATGCGAATAGAAGTTGGCAAGGCTGCGGTTAAAGTCCCACTTGATATACTCAATCCTTGCATTGTCAAGGATGCCGCACAGATGCGCATACAGATAATTAACCACATCCTGTCGGGACATATCAAGGACCATCTGGTTTCTGGCCATGGCCGGTTTCCGTCCCGGATCGCAGAGCGCCCAGTCCGGATGCTCCCGGTAGAGATCTGAATCCTCGCTGATCATCTCCGGCTCAAACCACAGGCCGAACCTGAGACCCAGATCATGAATGCGGTCCGAGAGTTCGCCCATGGAGCAGCCCAGTTTTCGCTCATTCACCACCCAGTCGCCAAGGCCCGAGTTGTCATCATCCCGTTTGCCGAACCAGCCGTCGTCCATGACAAGCATTTCAATGCCAAGCTTTTGGGCCTCACTGGCAAACATCAGGATCTTTTCGGCATCAAAGTCAAAATACGCTGCTTCCCAGCTGTTGATCAGCACCGGACGCACACCGTGCCGGTATCTGGCGTTTATGACCTGCTCCCTTATGATCCGGTGGTAGTTCCGGCTCAGCCCGTTGAATCCGCTGTCACTGCATGAGAGGATGCACTCGGGGGTATCAAACTGCTTCCCGGGGGTAAGATGCCAGGCAAACCCGTCCGGGTTGATGCCGGCCACAAGACGTGTGCTGCCGTACTGTCCCCGCTCAATCTCCTCAAGATGACTGCCTGAATACATGAGCATGCAGCCGTAGCACCTGCCGCTGCCCTCCGTCGTACCGGCATCTGAGAGGATCACGAACGGATTATGCTGGTGACTGCTCATGCCGCGGACGGAGCCGAAAGACAGGCTGCCGTTTGGTGTCCTGACACGCTCAGCCATGCGTTCCATGCAGTGCCGTCCGTGGAAATGCACGACGTCGTAATCGCCGTATGGAAAATCGATGCAGAGAGATGCCGCCTTTCAAGGACGATATCCTCCCGCCCGGTATTGATGA
Organism: Clostridia bacterium; assembly: GCA_017458865.1. Lineage (GTDB taxonomy): Bacteria > Bacillota > Clostridia > Christensenellales > Aristaeellaceae > Ventricola. Next base: position 5,656 of record JAFSZW010000589.1, on the reverse strand, counting down.
AGCGGACAGAACGGCAGATGACATCATGCCGGGGAAAGACATGGTAATTGAGCTCCGCCATAAGGCCTGTGACATCATCCCTCATCAGGACGGTCAGCGTCTCCGTCGCCTTGTCTTCCCTTACATAGGGCAGCCCCGGTAGCGGTTCCCGCCCCTCGGATATTCTGTATCCGACATACCTCAGATCCGCACACCGGCTGCCATCTGCACCGACCGTCCGTACTGCACTCGTTCTGTAATCGCCGACACCGCCGGATGCATATTCAAGCGGCAGCGCATCCAGGGAAAAGCCCCGGTTGTCCCTCATCCCATACGGGTTTCCGGAGAATCCCCGGTCAGCGCAGCGAATCAGATAGCTCATATTCATATCTGTATCCGGTCCGTAATACAGGTGCAGAAGGACATTTCCATCCGCCGCCTTCATCTGATACAGCGTATGATCTGTGCGAAGTGAAAAAACTCTGTCTGTTTCAGAAAACGAAATGCTCATCCAATCCTCCAGCATTCAAGCTTTGTCGTTCCTTTTCATCCCCCGCAGGGTTTCTGCCCTGTCAGGACAACCTGGCGCTATGCCTCTGGCCTGAGCCCAGGCATGTTACAATTTCACTTTTTACTTTTTTTTACTTTTTAAGGAAGAGACTGGCTCGAAACATTATCCCATCATGAGGGCAGAATCACCAGGGTTACTCCATCATGCCATGAACAGACACAGCTCCGCTTCCAGATCCTGGCAGATCTGTTTATCATGGAAGAAAATGTCCCGTTCCATGCATGGATTTTAACATATTCTGCCCCCTGATAAAAGTCCCCGGCGAAGAAAGAGCGATGTTTCAGGCGATTGAAAACCAGCATCGAAAACCATATCGTTTCTGGCAAAAGAGCAGGCCGCCGGCACCCGGAACGGTTCCGACGATCCTGCTCGGAGGTTGTATTCTCGCATTGCCCTGAAACAAATAAGATAGCAGGCAACTGCACTGGTCCGGTGAACGGCCTGGCCTGCTTTATACGAGGGACATCACGTAAATCTGACACGGGTTCTCCTCGCCCCACAGCTCAGGGATAACCTCAAACTCCTTAAACCCGCAGCTGAGATAAAACCGGTTCGTTCCATCATAATCCTCGTACATGCCCATTTTTACGGTTTTCACCTGCATGAACGAGTAACCTGCCTCTTTGGCAATGGCTCTGGCCCGGTCAAAAAGCGCCCGTCCCGTGCCTTTTCTGTGGTAGGCTTTAAGGACGCCCATGACCGCAAGCTCAACGGTATCCCGGCCTGTTTCCTTGAGGCACAGAAACCCGGTATACGCATCATTTTCCCTTGCTGCCAGGAATATCTGCCCTGCACTGTCGGCAATGTACTTTTCTCTGCTCTCCACGACCTCAAACCAGTCAGTCAGTGCCTCAAGGATTTCCCGGGCAATCGCCGTTTTTTCCTTTGGGTCATCTACACGATTGATCATCCTGTTCCTCCCCCGCAGATTCTGTCAGTCCCGTTTTCCCGCTGCCTGCAGTGAATCCCTGCCCCGGGTGCCCGCCCGAAGGGTCTCGTCATATACAGATTCCCGGGCATTTTGCTGCCCGGGAATTCCATCCGCATCACCAGAGGATGCGAATAATCAGTGACGCGCTGGCTGAAAGCAGGAGGGAGAACAAGAGACAGGGCAGCAGGTTAATCCGGATGATGCGCCCTTCCTTGCCCGTCATGCCCGTTGTTGCACAGGCAGAAACCACGTTGTTCACGCATATCATATTGCCGATGGCGCCGCCTGCGTTCTGCAGCGCCAGGATGATGACCTGGGGCAGCCCCACCAGAATGGCCGTCTCATACTGCAGGCCGGCAAACAGGGTGTTGGATACCGTGTTTGAACCTGAGATGAAGGCGCCAACCAGTCCGACCAGGGGCGAAACCCACAGGTAGATGCGTCTGAACAGAAATCCGAGGCCATCTGCCATCATCGTCAGCATGGAGCCGAGCCCCGCCGTCTTTCCTGTCATGAGATAGGTAATGGACAGGTCGGGATTTGCAGAATTCCTGAACACATAGACCATCGCCACGCCAAACATCAGCGGGATGGCCGCCCCCCGCACCTGGTCAAGACTCCTGACCCATGCCTTCCTGACATATACCCCTCTCATGCGAAGGATGAAAATGGAAAGGATGGCCACAAGGATAAATGTAATACCGGGGTTCCACAGAAACGCGAAGCTCCAGAGCACTTCCCCGTTCGCGCCGGGAATCACCAGCTTTATGTTTTTCATCGCTGCGGCCCAGCTGTCCGGCTGCAGTGTGGACAGTACCCGCGTCACGGCGAGCACAGCGCCGATAATGATATAGGGAGCCCAGGCCCGCAGGAGCGGCACGCCCAGCAGAAAGTCCTTCCGTTTCAGCCGCCGGATGAGCCCCTGCCGCTTCCAGTAATCATTCAGTTCCTGATCGAGGTACAGCATCTGAACAGCCTCATCTTTGAGGATTTCCGCTATCTGAGCCTTTTTCTGCCGGTTCAGGTCGTCAATCTCCCGGTCCAGATGGTCATATTCCTTCTCAAACCGCTTTTCAAGCGCCTCCTGGAGCTTTACCATCAGCCTGGGCCGAAACAGTGCCGCCCGGTCCTGGTCCTGCCGGAATGTCTGCCGGGCGAATTCCCATTTGTCTTTCGGGATCAGGAATCCGCGCCTGGTGGTTGCAATGACGACGACCATGGAGATGGCGGATGCGCCCAGGGAGACCAGCTCAGCCCCCAGGAACCTGGCAATCAGAAGATAGATGCCGTTGAAAAGTACCGTCACATAGAGCAGGAATGGCAGCATCCCGATCACGTATTTCAGCTTTCTCTTTTCCGGTGACTCAGCAAAGACAAAGACCTGGACCACGACGACGCTCAGCATGACAAGCAGTGTGCCAATGGCCATGAGCAGTGCGGTTGAGTATGTCACCTCACCGGCAAAGACATCGCGCGAACCGCCGGACTGCACAACTGCATCTGAGACGACAGCAATGGCTGTATTGGTCGGTGTGCCGACGGCACCGAAGGGCACAGGAACGGAATCATAAATGAGCGCGATGGCCGTGGCAGCCAGCGGATCAAAGCCGACTGAGACCATCAGCGGGCCCGCAAGTGCCGCGGGGGTTCCGAATCCTGCTGCACCCTCAATGAAGGAACCAAAGAGGAACCCGATGATGACCGCCTGAACTCTGGCATCTGTCGTTATCCCACAGAACATGCCCTTGATCGAATCCATCGCACCGGATTCAGACAGGGTGTTCATGATCAGCACAGCGCCAAAGATGATCAGCAGCACGGTCAGGCTCTCAAGGAAACCGACAGCGGTTTGCCTGACCAGACTGCCGGGATTCATCCGCCAGAAGACGAATGCGACCGCACAGCACAGCAGCCATGCCCATGGCATTGCCCGCCTTGCCGGTACGTTCACCGCGACCATCAGAACAATCGCCAGCATGATAGGAATAAAAGCCAGTATTGCGTACATGAACTGAGAATCTCCTGTCTATATGCCCTGCGCCGGATTCAGATCCCCGCAGACGGGTTTACCGGGCCACGGTCGCCGCGTCCGGATTCTTTTCTACATGATCGCCGTAAATGGTGGCAAAATCGTCCCGCATGGAGATGGTTCCAATGCCCTGTGCATTGTACCCCTCAATCTTCGCCTGGGCGCTCTCCGTGTTGCCCCATTCCCGAACCTCATCATCCGCCAGAACGATGTAGGAAAGTGCCGGGCAGGGATTGTCCGTAACCACGTATTCACACATGGCCACATCGCCGGAACTGTTGCCGAAAGCCAGCACCGGCTGCTGACCAATCTCCCGCACAATGGCGTCAACCTTGGACATCTTGGCATTCTCGCCGTAATAATTGCCGTCGAACACGACTTTGTCCGTGGACTTAAAGGTGTAATCGCCATCCGCCGTATCGCCCTGGCCAGTCGCCGTATAGCCGTATTCCGTGCCGATAACATTCGCCGGCGCGATGCCCAGCGTATCCCCAACGATCGCGCGGACAATATTGCGCTCCGTGGCCGTCACGATGTAAATGGTGAAATCATTCTCCCTGAGATAGTCTACCACCTCAACCATGGGTTTGTAGAACGCCTCGCCCCGCGTCAGGCCGGTGAAGCCCTCCGCCTCAGATGACATAAAGCCCTTCACATACGCGCCAAGTTCCGCAGGAGTCATGCCCGCATAGGCAACAGCGGCAGCGGCAGCCTGACGGGTGCTGATGCCCGAGGGCTTTTCCTGCCATTTGGTGTCCACGATCTCCTGCGCTACGGCAAGTACGTCCTCCGTGGGCGTGTAATCCGGGTTATTCATGGCGAAATCCACGAATACCATGTACTCAAAGCATCTGGGATAGGTTTCGCACATGAGCGTGCCGTCAAGATCAAACACGGCAATGCGATTCTCCACGGGAATGTAGCTATCGCTTTCCTCATTCGTGATGGCGGCCATATAGTTCATGAGTTCGGTTTTGGGCTTTGCTCCCTCGCTCCAGGACGGCAGCGTCTGCCAGGCCTCATCAACAATGTACCGGAATATGGACAGGGCTGTTTCGCCGGTCATATAGTCATCTTTGTTTGCCGCGCCGTCCAGGTTTTTCACCAGTGCAGCCTCAGGATGGAACTGCAGGCCGAGGGCAAAAGTCTTGTCGGTCCTTTCGACCGCTTCAATCATCTGAATACCGTTCGTTTCGGTGCAGCCGCTCACAACGAGGCGCGTATTGTCCACATTCATCAGTGCCTGATGATGCCAGGACGCGCAGCCTGTAAGCGTATCCGTGCCCACGATATCATAGAGTCTCGTGCCCCTCGCCACCTCAACATCATGGGATGCATAATCCCGGTAGGATTCGGGCGTGGCCTTCTGGTTGCGGTGCGTATAGTCGTATTCGATGGACTGTGCCTCAAAAAATGACGGGATATCCTGAATGACTTCCCCGCCGGAGATGACGCCCAGCATCTGTGCGCCGCGGCAGAAACCCATCAGAGGAATGTCGTTGTCAAGGCAGTAAGCCATGGTCAGATAGTCGGAGACGTCCCGCTCCGCATTGTAGTCGATTTCAGCTTCGATCCCGTGCCATTGTTCAGGGGTATAATACAGGGTGGGGCTGATGTCCTCACCGCCCGTAAACAGCACGATGCTCACATCCTCCACTGCCTCCATGGCATTGGATCCCTGCCAGCCGTTGCATTTCACATACTTGGCAGCAGTCTCATCCAGCATTCCGATTTCCGTTTTGCCACTGGTCAGGCTGCCTGTTTCATCATAGGCAAGATCATATGAGCGCACCTGATCCAGCATTACCCATTCGCCGCCTGCCGCCTCTACGGCGCGGCACACGTTGGTGAAGAATTCAGAATCCGTATCTGCACGCCAGGCAATCCCGATCATCGGTTTATCCGATGACACCGCACTGTCGGCAGAACTGAAAGTGAACGCCGTGAACAGCATCATGATTGCCATCATCACGGTCACAAAGACGCAAATCTTTTTCATTGGTTGCATCATCCTTTCATCAGATCGTTATTGCCGCCCCTGCAGGCAGCAGGACATACACAGTATGTTATATCTGATTTTTCCACGCATTACAAGTTTTGTGACAGATTGGCACAAATGCCCGGTTTCAACAGATCCCACGCGTCT
>JAFSZW010000588.1 GCA_017458865.1 Clostridia bacterium | reverse complement strand
CCTCAGGAACGCTGCAACAAATGAGTTCTCCGTTGCCAGATCATTAAAGAAGATCTGCTGGTCAAATTTCACGTTCTCCGGGTCCGGATCCTCACCGTTCAGGTTGCCCAGTGCCAGATCAAAATCATAAACCGGGCCGAACTGCAGCTTCCCGCCAACCGTCCTGTACATATATGTCATGGATTTCCCGGCACTGGTATTGCCGAAATACATGTTGAAGATGTAATAATCCATGAGACTGTCCAGATCCACCAGAATGCTGTAGTCATTGAGCGTCTGGACCCTGGTTACGATTGTATTGTAATCCGACTCGATAAAGTCAAGCTGCTCCTTGGTCAGTTCCTCCTCATTCGGATAGATGAGCGAGGTATAGCCTCTCACATACTTGCCATCAATCTGACGCGTTCCCATCAGGCGGCCATGGCGGCTTGTGTCACTCAGCACAAAGTAGTCGACACGCGTCTTATCATGTTCCGGCGGATTCAGATTGACTTTCGTCGGCCCAACGCCGATATTCTCTCTCAACTGGTACAGGCCCTGATAAAACGTCTCGCCGTCCCGTTCAAGCAGGATCTCGCAGTACTCTACATGCGGTACAAAATCGAGAAACTCAGATGCCGTCCGGTAGGCGGTATAGGTTCTGACCATGCTGAGATCATTGCGCATGCTGTTCAGCTGGAACGAGGTATCCTCCGGCATACCGAGGATTTCGACACCCCTCGGATTTCCGCTTGAGTCAACAAACTCGATATCAAAATCCGGCTTGGTCGTCGTCCCGGTTGACTCGGTCTTGAGTCTGACCTGAATCGCCTGTGTCGGTGACACATAAAGGCTGTTCATCTCATTTTCCCAGTTGAAAACTGAGAGCATACCGCTCTCCCAGCCGCTCTCCTTATCTCCTGAAAGGGAGAACACCAGGATCGGCAGATTGGAGACGAACTCCTGAGTTACCTTATAATCCTCGCCAATCGCAGCCAGTGGATCCAGCGACGTATCGGCAGGCAGATAGCCTTCCTCATAGAACAAAGTAGGGTCGCTTCGCCCCTCCCCTGTTCTGTGTACAATGAAATGGAGAAGGGCGATCACGAAGACCCCGACAATGCACGCTATGGTGACGGGCACCAGCAGTCTTTTAGATCGTACCATGATAAACTCCGAATAATAGTCTGACTTTTATACCGGGCATTGACGCGGGTCATGCCATCCGTAAAGCCCGCACGCAGGTCATGCGTCCATGTTGCCTGCCTGGCATGGTGCCGGGCAGGCCAGCCTGCACAGCACCGCGGGAATCATCAGGCAGCAACCTCATCTTCCTGACGGACAACGCTGACACTTGAAATGCCGCGTGATCCATACAGCAGGCTCTCAATGGTGCCGCCCTGGCGGTCATACTTCTCGCGGAGATTGGAGGCAATCTCATAAATCGCCTCGCCGGTGCCATCCTCAGCGTTGACATTGGTCACCCGCATGACTGCCTTCTGGGCATAGTGCTGTCCGACAACCTTTTCGGCGTCGCCCAGCGCTGCCGGCGTACCGCGGATGATAATCAGGCAGCGTTCGTTTTCACGGATCATGCCGCTGACCATCAGGTAGAGGAAGATGAACATGGAGCCAATCAGTGCAAGCACATAGGCTGCCACGCCGCAGCAGACACCCACTGCCACGCACCAGAAGATAAACATGGTATCCCGGCTGTCCCGGATGACCGTTCTGAACCGGACAATAGACAGCGCGCCGACCAGACCCAGTGACAGCGCCACATTGCTGCCGATGGCAGTCATCACCATGGTCGTTACCATAACCAGCATGACCAGTGAGACATTGAATCGGGCGCTGTATACCTCACCCGTATGGGTAACACGATACACAACAAAGATCAGAAGACCGATCAGCAGCGCCGCGCTCATGTTCAGCAGGATTTCGGTAACCGTCAGTGTATCCCCGCTGATGTTGCTTAAAAAGAAATCATTCAGGATATCACGAATATTGGACGTTGCCTCGTTCATAAGTAGTTCCTCCCTGACATAAATATCATTCTGGCCCTTTGGTATTTGCCGGATGGCTCTGCCCTCAGCAGCTTTGTGCCGATGGCGGACTTAAGGTCGCTCATGAAGAAATCGGAATACTTAAGCTCCATGATCACCTGGCTCTGACGCCCGACGGGGGCAAAGCCTGCACTTGAACCAAACAGATCAAGTCTGGCCTCCTCCGCCCGGAGACTTGAATCAAATGTAATCCGGATGTTGTTTTCCTTGCGCACATACGCCTTTCGCCGATACTCAATCAACACGCAGGGGCGGTAAGTCTCAAGCGTCATTTTGCGGTACAGCATCCGCGCGAACGGACTCTTGTGACTACGCAGGACAGAATAATCTGCCCGCAGCAAACTGCCTGCTTCCTGCCGGGTCACCGGCAGACTGCGCTTGCGTACCGTGGCACTGTTTTTCTCCTTGTACTCAAGGGAAATCAGATCAGGCTTTTCCGGGTATGTCCTCAGCCGGATGTGATGCCGGTGTGTCAGGCTTTCCTCACGTGCGTAAAAATCCTTATTGAATATGGTATCAAAATAGACGCTCCGCACCAGATACCCGTCTCCCTTCGAATAGGGATCCTGGGCGATGTACTGTTCAAGACGCTTTTGAATCAGTACCGCTTCCATGCGGTCCATCTTGTACTTGGATTCAAACCGCTCAATATCAAGCATCTTTGCCTCCGCGCTTCTTTCCACCCAGCAGCATGCCCATCAGGCCGTGGCGCTTGTTTTCCTCCGCTTTTTTCTTTTCCCGCTTTTCCTTCTTCTCCTCTAACACGCCCGCGTCGCCAAATACATGATCCGCATCTTTCTGCAGTTTCATGGCATACTCATCAATCTGAATGTCATAGAGATCATTATACGTTTTGAATCGGTGCGCATTGGCAATGATCTTCCGCTGATTGAGCATGCCAAGCACGCCAAGAGAGGCGCACGCAAGAATGATGATGAGCAGGCTGTGCGTCACAAAAACGTAAAGGAACACGCCAAGCAGAATAGCAGCGCTGACGACGGTCATCGTGGCCAGAATCAGCTTGGCCGTATCGCTCATATCGCCTTTGTCAATATCCATCAGCCACATGATAAATGTGATCAGAAGATACAGCAGGCATCCGCCAAGACATCCCGGAACCATAAGCAGCGGAATCCACATGGCCTCGCCGCTGAAGATGGGCAGAATGTTCCGCATGGACAGGAACGCACAGAAGATACCAAAGTACATGCAGGGATTTGCCCATTTAAGCAGCACCCCGACAAAAAACATGAGACCTGTGCAGAAAAGAAAGACAAAGATCATGAACAGATGCGGCAGAGAAGGAACAAAATCTATGCCGGAAACAGTGGTAAAATGAAGACTCGACAGATAGGCATCCATTCACGTCCCTCCCCTCATTAATACGCTTTTGCAGAATCATGATCGGCACCGCCGCCGGGAGATTCCGGGGCAAGTAGCCGCAGCCCTTTTCCGTTACAGAACCTCAGCCAGGCTGACGAAGCGGAACCGCTTCCTCTGGCCTTCCATCTTGGTCAGGTATGCATCTATGGCACCCGGCATGAAATCCGGCATATCATCCAGATGGAAGATATAAATCTGACCGCTCTTGATCTTCTGGCTGAGCGTACTCACAAAGTGATCCGAGCTCTTGATACCGGAATACTCAAAGGTAAAGTATCCGGAAACGCTGTATGTATAGCCGCAGCCGAATACGGTCTCAAGGCCGTTCTTGCTGGCAGCCAGCAGATAGGGGCGGAACAGCGTGGACAGCACCGGCCGTCCGCCGCTGGTCAGATCACCGACAATGTTTGTCAGCGTCTCATAGCTCTTGACCAGATCCTCACGCAGCGCCTTGACCTGCGCAACGCTCAGCTCCGAAAATGTGTTCTTAGACTGGTACGTCGCAAGTGACATGCCGGTATGCGTATTGCTGCCAATCGTGTGCCCAGCCAAACCGATCTCCCGGAGCAGACTCGGATTCTTGGCTGCATCCGCGGTCCGGATAAAGAACGTCGCCTTGACCGCATGCTTTTTGAGCACATCCAGCAGCGCCTCAACGCGATCATCTGTCCCCCAGCCGTCAAACGTCAGGAAGACCATGTCCCGGTCGTTCTTGATGACCCCTGACCTGTCCAGCTTTCGGATCTCCTCGTCCGTAAAGCCCGGCAGGAAGCCCTTCGACTTCATCCAGTCTATTCCGATATACCGCCGCTCAATAACGGACATCGTATCGCCCGTCAGCTGTCCGGCACGAATCTTGCCCTTGACTGAGCTCAGGATGGAGGATGCCGGAATCGGATAGTCAAACGCATACTGCGTTTCAGTCATCATATCCAGGATGCCAAGCGCAGGAAAGGAGGTGTAGGCATTCATCACAAGACGGATGACATTGGCGACCAGCAGATCGTTTGTACTCCGTCCCAGTTCAAAGTGCAGAATCTCACCGCGTCCAATCGGGCTGCTGCCAATCGTGCTCGCGCAGATCTGGCTGGCTGTTCCCATCGACACTGTCGCATTCGTCACAATGGACCGCGTCTGCGAAAGCACCGTATATCCGCCGGCGGAGGCTGCAAGCAGCAGCATGGTTGACGGACTGCCGCTTTGCGGTCTCAGGAAGACACGGCCGCTGAATCCGACCTTTGTCCTCAGCGTATTCTCTGCCTCAAGGATCGCCGTGAGCAGATCCTCCGTTGACAGATACCGTCCGGTACTGACCGCCAGGCCCACCGCCTGGCCGGCACTGGCAATATAGGAAACGAGATCCGAATGGTTCTCAATGTCCTCAAAGGATACAAAGAATGTGCCCACGCTTCCGGTTTCTGTCAGGACATTGAGGACATTTTTGAGCTCATCCAAAGTGCCAAGTCCCTGGAAGGTCAGCATGATGCCCTTCTGAATGGTATATACATGCGAAAGGATGTCCGCCGAACGCTCCCGGTTCGCCTCAACCATCTGAATCGCCTTGGCTGATGCGTTTCCACCGGCAGAGGACAGCGTGACCTGCTGTGCGCTGTCAAGGTTGGCTACAAGCGAAGTCGGCGCAGGGGTCGTATAGTTGGCTACAAGTGTCGTCGATGCCGGCATTGGCGTCGCTGCAAGCACTGTCTGCCCCTGATAAGAGGATGTTGACACCACAGTACTCGGCTTTTTCGATACTCTCTGCGCACGCAGCCTGAAACCGCCTATGAGAGAGGCAATGCTTATGATTAACAGAAGAAGCGTAATGCGCAGCTGCCGCTTGGACGGTCCCATAAACGTCCCTCCTTCTTTATAGCCATATTCCGGTCTTTCGACACCATGGAATTAAGTACCCATATCAGGAAAGCCGGTTTCCCGCACCGGACTTATTCCTGCCGAGTGAGCGCCTGTCGGTTTGCTTACTGCGCCAGAACACTGGTCAGCGGTACAAACCGGTATTTGCCCTCGACATTGGTCAGATAGATATCAATCAGAGTCGGCAGATCCACCATCTCATCAATGATATAGGAGATGGACAGGATCGCGCCAGGTTTGGTCGCTGCGATCATCTCAGAGAGCTGACCATCCCGGTAAACCCAGTATTTCTCAGCGTCATCTGCAAGAGATGTCGGAATCGGAATCACCGGATCCACATTCAGGTAGTTTCCGCCGACAGACCACGAAAAGCCGCTGTCAAATGCTGCGCTCATGCCGATCGGATTGATCTCATCGAGCGTCGGACGGAAGAAATTGGTCACAGCCGGCAGTCCGTCGCTGAGACGGATGTCGCCCGCAATATTGACAAGCGTGTCATAGGCAAGCTTGAATTCATCCTGCAGAGTGCGGATGGCCACCTCACGGTTGCGCATGATGTCATTTGAGGTCATGCTGTACGTTGAGGTATAGACATCTGAAAATGTCGTATCTGCCCGAATGGCCAGCGCATGCCCTTCCTCGGCAATTGCACGGTAAAGATTCGGGTTCCAGTCAGCCGTTTCCGTGCGGATAAAGAACGTCGCCTTGGCATTATGTTTCTTGAGGACGTGCAAAAGCGGCGTCACGAATGCATCCATGTCTGCATCGTTAAAGGTCAGATAGACCTCGTTCCTGTTGCTCTTGATAATGCCGGTTTTGTCGATCGTCTTGATCTCCTGCTCCGTAAATTCCGTCATGGACAACGGGTCCGCAATCCACGGCGATCCGATATAATGCGTGGTCATCTCCGTCATCAGGGATGTCCGGAGCTGTCCGCGTCGGATCCTGCCGCGAATGGAGGTGATTACATCATTCTGAGCGAGCGGATACTTCCAGAGCTTTGGCGTGTTGTTGAACATGGCATGATAGGTATGCAGGGGATACACACAGCGCTGCTCAGCAAAGCATTTGATGAGTTTTCCGCTCATCTCATCGCTGTAGATGAACTGGTTGAGATCAAAGTGGACCAGCTCGCCCCGGTTGACCGTGCGGTCAAATCGGGAGAGGATATCCAGCATGATTTCCTCCTCATCATCCACCTTGCGGGTATCCTGCGGCCTGACCGGGAACAGATAGGCGGTTGCCAGCGAGAAGCCGCCGGCGGAGGCCGCCTTGAGCAGATTAAACTCCTGGTCATACGGCACATAGACCGGCAGTTCATTGCTGTAACCGAACTGCATCCGGATTTCCTCATCACAGGAAATCATTTCGGTCAGATATTCCTCCGCAGTCGGTGAGTCAATATCAGGCACATAGATGCCGATATTGTGCCCCTCGGCCAGCACCATGCGCACCCTGTCTCTTGCGTGAACCGCCTCGTCGAGTGTCACATAGAACAGGCCCTTGCCGCTCAGCGAGCGAAGTGTCTGCAGAACGTTTTCAAGCTCTGCCTGATTGCCAAGTCCGGTAAACGTGAACATGGCGCCCTCCTCCGTCGTATCAATACGACGGATCGGATAGGCAAGGCCCCAGTCAGTCGACCAGACTGCCAGCCGCTGCTGCGCCTTGAGTCTCGAGTTCGTTTCTGCCAGTGCATCAAGCAGCGCTGTCAGATTGGTGACCACCTTTTCAGAATTGTCGCCATCCAGATGGACGCGGACAATATCGCCGCGGTCTACGGCAAACAGCAGCTGCCTGGAAATATCCACACTGGTACAGTCATCCAGACTGATTTCGGAGTGCGTAACCACAACCTCAGAGAAACCGCACGCCGTTGCCGCCCTCAGGGCGGTTACACTGGGCCGCTCCCGGCTCATTACCGGCACACGGATCAGGTTGTATCCTGCGCGGAACAGGAAAGAAAGCGAGCACAGGCTTGCCACCAGCTCCTCGCCGCTGGTTCCTGACATGCTGCCGCCCTGGTTGTCATACATCAGGCCGACCTCAATATCATGATCCAGCAGCACCTCAATTGCATTCTGGCTGCTCCGCATCTCACCTTCCGTGAAGAAGAAGGATGAATTCTTGAGATCCCGTTCCTCAAGCACGTTGGCCAGGGCCGTCATCATCTCAACTGAGCCGGTACCGGTAAAGACCAGCTTTACACGTTCGCCGGTAAAACGGGGCATCGTTTCCGAGATGCTGATGATATCCTCCTCAGTCACCTGACGGAACCGGGCAAGCGCGTCATTGAGATCGTCCGCTGTCATGTTATCAACCACCGAGACCAGTGCCCGCGTGTTTGCTTCCGTGCCAGCCTTGCTTGCCGCAGGTTTCGTACGAAGCATGAGGAAAACCACCAGCGTGCAGACCAAGAAAGCGACAACCAGTGCCAGTGTCACTGCTTTTTTTCTTTCCATCTGTCTGCCTCCTTCCCTGAATCCTCAGTCTGCCGGCCCTGCTCCGGCTTCACCCGGAACTCTTCTATAGTCTGACCCGATCATTATCTGAATGTCAGCAGTGACCGGATCTTTGATATCGCTTTTGTAATAAACGACTGTGTTCTCTCTGCAACACTCTTGCTTGTTGTCGCAATTCTCGTCGTATAGGTATAATAGACTGAGCTGTCCGAATTGACCGGCGTAATCTCGAGGCCCTCGAAAATGCCGTCCGTCACATCAACCGGATCAATCGCCTTGTAGGATCCATCCGTCACACCGGACCCCAGCGCAATCACGCCGCGGCCGCTTGAGCGGACCGCCAGCTCAGTGACAATTGGCTTGCCATTGATCCAGACGCTGAGCGCATTGCCGATCAGCCTGACGCGCAGCGTAATATTGGTCCGGGTTGCTGAGGTGTAATGCGTCTCAGCAACCACACCGCCATCGGAAATGCCCTGAACCTTGATATGTCTCAACTGCTCGAGCGTCTGCTGCGCCTGCGACCGGATGTTTAAATCCGACTCGTTTTCAAGAATGGCCTCTGCATACGCAATCCGACTGGCAAGTTCTTCCTCTTCCTGGGACACAGTCGACTGCATGAACGGCAGCGCGCTCTGGTACCACGTCTCAAGCGTCTGTCCGGCTTCCCTGATGTAAATGGAACCGTCCTCAATGGAGATCTCAATACCCGCCCGGGTATTCCGGTCCGTTCTGAGATACACGCTCTGCCGGCCAGCAGCGCTGCCCAGCAGGCGGACCGACAGGTCGCAGTCATCAATCATGAGACCGCGCAGCGCAATGGTCGCCTTGCCGTCCGGTTCGGACGTCAGCACGATGTTGTTGTTGCCGAATTCGGCAACACCGTCAACCAGCATCCACTTATTAGCCTCGGACTCGTTGCCGACCGCAAAGCTGAGCTCATCCGCAGTATCATCCCACAGACGCATCAGAACATGGTTCACCGGCTGGTTGCCCGAAACGTAGATATAGCTCAGGTCATATGCCGAGCTGTTAATCGTATTGAGCGCAGTACCCTGCCGGTTGTAGTTAATGGCATAGTCCTGCCGGATATTGGTGCCGTTGATCTTTGATGCCAGCTCCACATATCCGAAAGAACCCGTATTGGGTGCGGTAAAGACAAACATCTGGGGCATGGCACCCAGTACACCCTGATACACGTCCCGAATCTTCTGGTAGTTGTTTGAGATGCGCAGACGCATGGCGGATTCCGTCTCCGCCGGAATCCGGTCCGCGTCACGGATATAATCCGTTTCCCCATATTCGAAGTCCGTATCAATGAACGACTCAAGGTCATCAAACTCGTTTGCGTTCAATTCCCCAAGGAAGTTCCCGTACCGGTCGAATACATTGATATAGCTGCGGCTGTAACCGCGCGTCCCGATCCTCATGCGGCCGGTATTGGCAAGACGCTTAACCGTATCGGATGAGATAATGCCTTCTGGACCGATTTCATCTGCGTAATTGCAGACAACCGCCGAAAAGCCCACCTCATTCAGAATATCCTCAACCTGGGTGATGCTCTCCTCCGCCGCATCCAGCAGAATGATCATGATCGCCTTTTCCGGCAGACCTGTTTCAAGTTCGTAGAATGTTTCTACGTCAATGGGCATAATGGAGGTATAGCCCGAGCGCCGCAGCGCTTCCATCTGAACGCGGAATGTCGTAATGCTGACCTGATCCCCTACCGGGTTCTCCGAAATGGTAGGATAAGCAATCGCCGCAAAATGCTGCTGTCCCCACTGCGTTTCAAGATATCCCTGGGCATCCGGCTGATGCAGCAGGTGATCGCCATAGGCATCCACATATTTGTAAGGGAAGGTTTCGACCGTTACCTTCTCCTCGTTCAGCGTCTGTCCAAAGAAAGATGTATGGAGGAAAAGGGCAACTGCCAGTGCCGTCAGTTCAAAACCATACTTCAGTTTTCTTCGCTCTTCGTGCTGGGCACCATCTGTTGGATTCTGCACACCCTTTCCTCCTTTCTTTCAGATTGCCGCGGCCATGCCGTATTTTCAGTCTGCCTTCCCCTTACGGGATATTGGCATTGATGTAATTCAGCAGTGCTTCGCATCCTGCATCGTTCAGGTGCGAACCATAGCTGTCCGGATCCAGGCAGTACTCATCCCTGAGTGCACCCTTGTCGTTCCTCAGCGGATACGCAATATCCAGGAAGGTGATTCCATGAGATGCACACATCCGGCAGACCATAAGGTTGTAGTTGAACACCTGCCAGTTGGACGGCGTCGCGTTACGGGCCGAAATAACCGGCGGAATGGACAGGATGACAACATCTATGTTCGGATTCTTCTGCCGGATCTGATAAACCAGTATCTTGAGATTGGTCAGATACCGTTCCTCCGAATAGGCCTTTATATTTTCAGGCCTGAGGCAGATGTACACACGTCTCGCATTAAGAATCTTAAGCGCATCATCTATGTGGATACGCCGCTCCTCTACCATGGGGAGCACAGGCGCGCCTTCATCCGAAATCAGCGCTTTTTCAAGCGTCAGCTTGGATGAGACGAGGAATGTCGCACCGTCCCAGAACAGTTCATCCCTTTCCCTGCGCCAGTTCACATAGCTCATCAGGTTTGCCATGATGGAGTCGCCGACAAAGACCGTCTCATAGAAGTCGCCTGTCTGGGCAGTTCTGGTGACCGTTACACCAAGCGGCACATCCGTCTTCGGCAGAGAATAGCTGGACACATTGAGACGCACAGAATAATTGGTCGGCAGTGCAATCTCCGAACCAACCAGGTCAACTTTCGCATCCTGGAGCTCAATCGGGGTGACAATATTGTAATGGTTGAGTTTCAGTGAATCGATCAGCCAGGTCAGGATCTCCGTGATATGCATGTCCACCGAGCTGACCTTCTCCTCACCGTCGAGAATGCTGGGCGTCGGGTCAAGCGAAACCCTGCCGACAAGATCCGAGTTTGCCTCCTCGAATCCGCCCGTCGCATTTCCAAGATGAATGGAGATGATGCTGCCGCGAACGAGGCTCTCAACAAATGTCTCAACCTCTTCCTTCTCAACGAAGCTGTCACGGTTGATATGAATATCGGGTTTCACAGTGCCGGTAAGGCCGCTGGCCGTTACCGCCTGCAAAACCGCAGTCGTGTATTCACTGCTGCTGAAACAGGCCAGTTTGGGATAAACGCCGCAGGCGCTGTAAATGAGCTGCTGCGTCCGTTCAAACTGGTGCACGTTTGCGCTTATGGAATTCCGCTCATTCGCAACACGTCCGCGCATGCCTGAATTGCCTACCTCAAAGTCGTGGCTGACCAGGTAGGAAACCATTTCCGGATATTCATAGGCGGTATTGCCGTCCACAAAGAACAGGCCATCCAGATCATACGTATCAAGGACCTTGCACACGTCCTCAAGAATCTGATCGTTCGCATATCCCTCAAAAACAATGGATACGACCAGCTGACTGGTTTCAATACCCGAAAGCACACCAGCTGCACTCTCAGAGAGGCTCGGCTCCGGCGTCGGGGTCACATAGACGATGGGTTCCGGTGTGATACTGACCTCATTCGAATGATCTGTACATCCGCTCAGGACCAAAAGCAGGACAAGCAACACCAAAATCAGCGTCCCCTGTTTCCGTCCTGTCTTCATTTTGTTCCCTCTCTCCCGTTCCCTGAGGATGGCCATCTCGGGTCCTTCTGGTAATCCATATTCATCCTGGGCGACAGAGCAACCATATCCGAGGTCCTCAGAATGCCCAGCGAGTCATCCAGACTCTGTTCAATGTCCGTATACTGCTCCGCCAGACGCTGACGGAACATAAGCGCATTGAAATAAGCAGCCTTGGTCGCTGCAAAGGCACGCGAGCGCACCGACTCAGCCTCATCCAGAATCCGTCCGCTTTCCTCAAGGGCATCCTGGATAATCTGCCGTGCTCGCTGGTTGGCATCCTTGATTGATCCGCCCTGAATCTCGCTCTCCAGATCGGAAATCTCCCTCGCCTGCTGATCAATCCGCATACGGAGCTGCTGATTCTGCCGCGCCATATCCTGATAGGCCTTCTGGGATTCCTCAAGGTTCACACGCAGTGCTTCAATCGTCGAATCCTGGCCGTTTATCTGAGCATCGCGCAGCTCGCGTTCAAGCTGGATAATCCGGTTCTGATAGTTCTGAAGAACCCCATTATCCGGCATCATATTCATGTTCTGTAGCCGCCGGTTCTCCGCCTCAAGCTGAGCAATCCGGTTCTGATATCCGGATGCCATGCCGGCATCTGCATCAGCTGCTGTCTTCAGGGACTGCACCTGCTGCTCAAGCTGGGCAATCCGGCTCTGATATCCGGCCGCTACACCAGCGTCCACAGTTCCGGCTGCAGCTGCCTGCAGGGACTGTACCTGTTGCTCAAGCTGGGCAATCCGGCTCTGGTACCCGGCCACTACGCCGGCATCCACAGTTCCGGCTGCAGCTGCCTGCAGAGACTGCACCTGCTGCTCAAGCTGGGCAATCCGGCTCTGGTATCCGGCCGCTACACTGGCATCCACAGTTCCGGCTGCAGCTGCCTGCAGGGACTGTACCTGCTGCTCAAGCTGGGCAATTCTTGTCTGTGCCTCAGCAAGGCGCTGAGCATCTGCAGAATCACCGCCGCCCTGGCCCTGCAGGCGCGTCACTTCCTGCTCGAGCTGCATGATCCTGTTTTGGTACTGCGACAGCACCAGAGGATTCATGGCGTTTGCGTTTGCAGCATTGGCGATTCCCTGCAGACGGGAAACCTCCTGCTCAAGCTGCATGATTCTTGTCTGATAGGGCGCAATTACGGCCGGGTTATTCGCTGCCTGCTGAGCAGCCTCCGCCATAATATGCTCAGCCTGAGCCTCGGCATCTGCAAGTATCCTTGACGCTTTATCCTTGGCCTCGTCAATGGCCACCTCAGCCTGCACATTCGCGTCATCCAGAATGTGCTTGCTCTGCGCCTTCATCTTCTCAATGGAATCATTCAGATCATTCATCGCCGTCTGAGCTGCTTCCATCTCGCTGACTGCCGCATCGCGTCTTGCCTCAGCAGCATCAGCTGCCTGCTGGGCCTCCTGGCTCTTCTTCTGCAGTTCCTGAACCGCATCCAGGCACTGAGCACGTGTACTCTGTGCCGCCTCAGCTTCCTGCCTTGCCTGATTGCTGCGCTGCTCTGCCTCAGCCAGACGTTTGTTCGTTTCAAGGCGCGCTTTATGAAGCTCTTCCTTCTGGATCATGAGCTTCTGGCTTTCCTCTTCAATTTCCTCAAGCCGGGCAATCGCATCCTCACGCATCTGTCCGCTTTCGCGAAGTTTCGCATCCGCATCATCCGTCAGCTGGCGCAGTTCATCTATCTTGCGGTTTTTAACGTCAATGGTTTCCTGGAGCGCTTCCATTTCCTCTTCAATGGCATTAATCCGGCTCTCCGTACCATTGACCTGGTTCTCGAGGGAACGGATATACGGCTCAACTTCCCGGCTCCGGTAATACTTTCCCCAATGAAGTCGGAACTGTTTTCTATTCTCAGATGTATTCGCAGCCATATGCATACTCCTCTGAACGTTCCTATGACACTGCCGTCATTTTTCCGCACATAAAACCCTGCCGTATTGCTGGATTCTGGATCTGTTCTTCCGCCTCCAAACACACGGCACGGGGTATTGTTATTCATTAAATCGTCGCTGTATTATAACACAATTCAACCTTCATTTAAACCCGTCGAATCAGAAATCAAGTCCTTTTGTCGATTAAATATATTATTTATATTATATAACTTACATACAATTCATGCGCTCTGATTTTTCTTTATCTGCCCCTCTTTTCTGACTCATCCACAACATCTTGTGTTTATTCAAAATGTCTTTTGCCGCTTTCCTGTCTCAAAAATACTCTTCTCACATTAACATCTGTAATTTTTGTGAAAATTCTCAAAAAGATTCCAGCACAATTCAGGCATTTTATATACCTATATTTTGCAGGATATGCCATAGCCATATCCTGTGATGTGTCATTTTATCCCGTTTTTTTGCCGGTTTTTCCAGTCATTATGGCACCTTCGGCGTTGCCCGGATTCAGACTTGAGCGCCAATCCTGGGACATTTGGGGGTTCGGATGTTTCATTCTTGTTGTCCATATACGTCATAGATTTCCCTGGGTAGGACCAGATGGCGTATTATCTGGTTTGCAAAAACAGGCAGGCTGAAAACGTTCCCTGTCACATCAGGGACGGTGTCAGTCTGCCCGTTTGGTTTAAAGAATCAGGCCGCCGTTCATAAGATCCGCAGGCATTGGCTCCTCCTCTACAAAGGATACAGCCGGATCTGAGAGAATCGGCAGGAATGCCTCGTAGGGAATCCGATCAAATTCGGAGCCGTAACTGGTCGCGCCGAACCAGCCGCCCTCCTTCGCCCTGTGGTGCAGGTCCCGGGCGAACTTGGTGTGGTTGGAACAGTCATGCACGACAATGTTCCAGGACTCACGCACGGCCATTTCCATCATTTCAAAGGTAATCCGGCGGCTGATGACCGGCGAAAGATAGCCGTTTCGGAACATATACATGTTCTCGCCCTGGTAGTTCGGCAGATTGTTCTCATTCAGGTGAAGCTCCGCGCAGTTGATGAAGTCGATGCCGGTCGCAAGAATCGCCTGTTTCTTTTCCATAAACGACTTCCGGAAAGCCCGGGTCATCGGCGTTTCAATGCCAACCTGCGGAATACAGGTCTTGGCAAGGCGGATGTTCTCAATCACCTTGTCAGCGCAGTTGGTCGCGCCCAGATTGAAGCGCAGTTCAGGAAGACCCGCATCAGCCAGCATTCTGAGATTCTCGGGCGTGCACAGCGTGCCGTTGGTGTACATGTGCTGATGAATCCCGGCATCGGCAAACTTGCGGATCATGGGGCCATACAGTTCAATCTCCATGAACGGTTCAAGATAGACATAGGCTATGCCGGTAGGTTTCTGGCTGATTCTGAGCAGCAAATCGATATCCTCTACGCGATACTTACCGCCGCCAATCTCCCACAGATCCTCGCCTATTGCCGGAATCTGATCCAGCATACCAAAGTCATAGCAGAACGGGCACTTGAGATTGCATTTGTTCGTCCGCCGCACTGCTGAAAGACCTGTGCCCATCAGACAGGATTTGCATCCACTGGGAAAATGGGACGGATCCCCGACGTAATAGGTGCGCCCGTCGAGACACTTTACGCCGGGTATCGCGGCAAGCCTTGCTGCATTTTCGGTTTCTACTGCTGTTTCAATCTGTGACAGAACCGAAAGCGCAATCTCCTGCTGCACGGGCAGCAGCTCCTCATCATATGGCAGTTCATTAAAAAAGGTGTACCAGTTCAGTGCATCCTGTTTGCTGATTTTCATTTACTTATGCCTTTCCTTCAGTTTGCCGGCAATCTCATTCATTCGGTCATCAGTCAGTTTGAAGTATTTCGAGAAGATAAGGGTAGCCGCGACAAGGCCAACCATGGGCAAAAGCGTCATGAGCAGGCGCAGGCTCAGGATGGTCCCGGCGGACTGCACCTCAGTCACAACAGCCGTCTGATCGGTGTTTCCCTTAAGGCCAATGAGTGAGATGCCAAGGCCGGCAATAAAGACGCTGAGCCCTGAGGCTGCCTTAACCACAAAGGTCTGCATGGAAAAAATGACGCTCTCCTCACGCCTGCCTGTCTGCAACTCGCCATAATCGACGCTGCCGGACAGGAAAACCGTTGTCAGAACAATGAGTATGCCGCTTGAACAGAAGACAAGAACACCAATTGCGCAGATCAACGGGAGAATATGGCCAAGACCGGACAGGCACGCGATCATGATCAGCAGATAGCCTGCCATGGATGTGATCAGTGCTCCCCTGAAAAGTGTCTCATTCGGATACTTCCTGTGCAGGACGGGATACAGCAGCATCATGCCGAGGATCTGTCCCAATCCGCCAACCATGTTAAAGACCGTATAGCTGCCTACCCAGTTATCCCCGCCGAAGTCATACTTGAAGAAATAGATGATGAGATTTGTCGTAATGTACATGGCACTGTTGATCAGCACAATGCTGATCACCGTGACTACCGCCTGATCATTCCGCATCAGTGCGCTGAACATTTCCCGGATCGTTCCGGATTTCATGCTGTCATCACTGCGCTTTTCGTTCACTGCAGCAACCAGTATCATCTCGGCCGCAATGAAAAGCACAGCAATAATCAGGGCCAGCCTGGCAAAGCCTGTCCGTTCATTTCCGCCGCCCAGCGCTGCAACTGCCATCATGGTAAACACCGTGATCAGGGCATTGCCAACTCCCGCGCATGTGCGTCCAACAACAGAGAGGCTTTCGCGCTCTTTGGGTTCTGTCGTCACTGCCGGGATCATGGACCAGTACGGAATATCCATCATCGTGTAGGTCACGCCCCAGAGAATATACAGCGCAGTGAACCAGACCATGAGCGGCGCACCGCTCAGATCCGGTGCCGCAAACAGAAAATAGAGCACAAACGCATTGAGCACTGTGCCGGTAAACAGCCAGGGCCGGAATCTGCCCCACTTTGTATTGGTTTTCGCCACAACAACACCCATGAATGGGTCATTGACGGCATCAAAAATCCGGGCAATCATCAGGATGAGGCCGACAAACGCCGCCGGAAGGCCAAGCACATCCTGGTAGTAGTTGAGTACGTAGGTGGCAGATAAGGCATAGACCAT
>JAFSZW010000587.1 GCA_017458865.1 Clostridia bacterium | reverse complement strand
CTTTCGCCGCAGGCAGTATAAAAGACACACAAACTGTGATATAATCCCGGTCATCCAACATGATTTCATCACATGAATCGCCTGATTTCGCACAGTTTCATCAATCAGGACTTCGCTCAACGGAGGAAACAGATGCAGTTTCTCGCCACCGCCGCATTCGGCATGGAAGGACTTGCCGCCGGCGAACTGAGGCGGCTCGGCTATGACTCAACCGCTGTCAACGGCGGCGCTCTCTTTGAGGGCACTTTTGAGGATGCCATGCGCGCCAATCTCTATCTGAGGACCGCAGACCGCGTCCTCCTTGTCATCGGCACCTTTGAGGCGACAACCTTTGAATCGCTCTTTGACCAGGTTGCCGCGCTCCCCTGGGAGCAGTATCTGACAAAGGACTGCCGGTTCCCGGTCAGCGGCAACTGCGCCCGCAGTCAGCTGATGAGCGTTTCTGACTGTCAGTCCATCACAAAGAAAGCCATCGTGCGGCGCCTGCAGGACAAGTATCACATCAACTGGTTTCCTGAAAGCGGTCCCACGGTGCCCATCTCCGTCACACTGCATGCCAACCAGGCGCGCCTGACCATAGACACCTCCGGCAGTGCGCTCAACCGCCGCGGCTACCGCACCTGGAACGGCGAGGCGCCTCTCAGAGAAACCCTCGCTGCCGCGCTCGTCGACCTCTCTCCCTGGCGTCCCGGCATGCCGCTCTGCGACCCCTTCTGCGGCACCGGCACGCTGCTCATTGAGGCTGCCTTTAAAATGAGCCACCGGGCGCCCGGTCTCACCCGCACCTTCGCCCTCGAGGCGTTCCCCGGCGTTGCCAGAGGCGCCCTTGACGCGCTCCGCGATGAAGCAAAGGCCGCCTTCGATCCGTCGCTCATCCACGACATTTCCGGATCCGATATCGATCCCGAGGCCATTTTGCTGGCCAAAAAGCACATTGTCCAGGCCGGCCTCGGCGGCCACATCCAGGTATCCGTCCGGGATATGCGCAATTGCAGCATGGAAAGCCCAACCGGCGTTTTCCTCTGCAATCCCCCATACGGCGAGCGTCTCAGTGATCGGAAAGCCTGCGAATCCCTTTACAGGGACCTCGGTACCATGTTCGCCCGCCATCCTGGCTGGTCGCTATCTGCCATTTCCTCGCATCCCCAATTCGAGCGGTGCATTGGCCGCCGCGCCTCAAAGAAACGCCGTTTCTACAACGGCCGTCTTGAGTGCGAGTTCATGACCTTCCAGCCAAAGAACAGGTAAATCCCGTCCGGTACAGCGTTTCCCCTGCCTGCTGCGCACTGTTTCCATTGGATCATCATCTGTATCACAACGAAGTCGGTCCCGAAGGACTGACTTTTTTTCATTTGATAACCGGGGCCCTGTTTCCCACTCTGTCAGATCGCCTGCTCAATGCTGACACTGCCCGGTCCGTGACAAATCCCGTTATCCCGAGCACCAAAGTCATCCAAATCCTGCAGCAGAGCCCATGGCAGAAACTGGCATCTCCCGGGGCGCCGCTCAGGTAAACCGTCTTCCCCGTATAAATGCCTGCCAGGCCTCAGATATCAGGGCATAAAGTGCTGTTGACAACACAAGGATGCCAATAAAATCGCGTTCCATTAAGAAACTGGTGATCGTAAAGCCTTTGAGCAGCAGATGCGCTCCAATATAGGATACAGGTACGAAGAACATCTGCCGGATCAGCCCGGCATACCGCCGGTGGCGAACAACAAACCAGATCACCCCAAGCAAAACTTCCAGAGCAATTGCTACCAGCACATAATACGCAAGGGCCAGCCGGGGCAGCACCATGGCACCTCCGCTCATCGCTTTCCCCCAGATCAGCTCAGACTGGTCCCCCCAATTGTAAACCAGGCGGTCCGGCACAGGATAATATACCTTTTCATTGTAATCCCGGATCCGGCTTTCGCTGCCCGACTTTAAGCTGTAGCCCTGCAACAGGACAGTTGTGCCCTCATCATCTTCAATCACTGAATCCGAAATTGCGTTCATTCTGCTGTCCATCCGGATAATCAGTGCCTGAACCTGGCCGGTTTCTGAATCAGCACCACTGGAATACTCCTGGGCGTCCACAGACTCAACAACCTTAACCTGAATCAGACCCTCTTTCCAGGGAAGGATCTGCATGCTGTTCACATGATAGAAATAGGTATAGACCGCCACAAAGACAATCAGCGCAGCCAGTACAGCAGCCTGCCGGCGGTGTCTTCGTATCTCCTTTTTCAGATCCCTGAGCGGCTTT
>JAFSZW010000586.1 GCA_017458865.1 Clostridia bacterium | reverse complement strand
TGATGCCGAAGGCCGCGTTGCCCTTCTCGGAGCCCGCGATGCTCTGGAATATCACGTCGCAGGGCGCGCCCTGGCGGATGGCCTCCATGGCCGTGGTCACGTGGGCCAGTACGCAGCACTGGGTGGGGATCTCGAATATGGCCTTGAGCTCGGCAAAGCGGCTTAATATCGCTTTTACGCTTTCAGTGGAAGCGTCCACCGGATTGAGCCCGATGACCGCATCGCCTACGCCAAAGGTGAGTCCCTCAAGGGTTGAGGCGGTAATGCCCTCGAGGTCATCTGTCGGATGATTGGGTTGCAGGCGCGCGCTCAGCGTGCCGGCCTCGCCTATGGTAGTGACGCAGGTAGCCTGGACCTGCATCTTCTTTGCCGCGTAGATCAGGTCGAGATTGCTCATCAGCTTGCATACGGCCGCGATGACCTCGCTGGACAGTCCCCGGCGCATCACCGCCAGCTCCTCCGGCGGTGCAGCCAGGATATGCTCCCGCAGCGCACCAATGGTCATGCTTTTGTACTGACGATAGATGCGCATATTGAGATCGTCCAGGATCAGGCGGGTTACCTCATCCTGCTCATAGGGCACAGCGGGATGCTCACAGATGTCCTGTACGGTCAGATTGCTGAGCACAACGCGGGCAGCGACCCGTTCCTGCGGTGTTTCGGCTGCTACGCCGGCAAGGCGGTCACCGGATTTCTCATCATTGGCCTTGCCCATCACCTCACGCACATCGTGGAAGCTGAAGGTATGACCGCCTAAAGTCACACTGAGCCGCATAGTTTACCTCCCCATATTCTGAGAAAAAGCAAAGGTTTTTACGATAACCGGGACAACCCGGCCGTCCCCCAGTGGCGCGCCGATATCGACGGTGTCGCCGTACATCAGCTCAATGCCGTCGAGACAGAGAAATGCTGTATCCTTTGGCCAGAGCCGGGATAATGCCTGCCCCAGTGCTTTGGCCATGTCCTCGCGCAGGATGATCACCTTGGGCGCGTGCTCTGCCATGGCCCGGGCAATTTCGCGGGCTGCCGCGGATACCGTGTTCCAGTCGGGCGACGGGATGCCGGTCATGTAAATGGCACATTCACCGCCAAAGATGCGGTACTGCGCTTCTATGGCGTCGGCAAGCCCGGCAATATCGGCCTCTGACTGGAAGGGGACGGCGGCTGCCGGCAGAGATGAAAGGGGCAGCTCAATATTCCTGAACTGAATGGTGCTCCCCGAGACCGTCACACTGTATGCGCCGGCACCTATGACTGTGGCGTGGCTGGTTTCCTGCGGCCGCACCACGCGTTCCTGTTCAAAGAAACGGGAACGGGCTACTGCGCGTCCGAGTGCCTCGCCAAGGTCACAGAAGTCCGTACTGTTTGCTGCCAGACCATATATGCAGTCTGCAACGCCGCCGGAAAAGGTAAATAGATCCGCGCGGACATCCTCAGGCAGACCGTGCTCCACGACAAGACTGCTATAAAGCCCGCTGCGTGTCCGCAGCCCGGCGGCTTCCTCAAGCACTTGTGCCATGCGCTCTGCCAGTCGGGCCTGGTCCGCATCGCTCAGGCGTAGCTTTTCCCGGAGTGAGATACCGATATCCCCGGCAATGCGTTGCATGGCCGGCGTGAAAGAGAGCACCGTTTCCCTGTCCGGTTCAAAACGCAGCAGACGACCGCCCAGATCAAGGCATCCATCGCTGACAGGATCTCCACCCGCAAACAGTGCCATGTTGGTGGTGCCGCCGCCGATATCCAGATTGAGCACCCGGCGTCCTTTTCGGGCAGAGAGCTCTGCCGCGCCCGAACCGCGTCCCGCCAGGATGCTCTCAAGCGCTGGCCCCGCGGTTGCCACGACAAACTCTCCGGCAAGCTGGGAAAGCGCCTCTGTGACGGCCCGTGCATTTGCCTTGCGGGCTGTCTCACCGGTGATGATTACGGCACCGAGCCGAATGTCCGCCGGGCTGATGCCGGCATCCAGGTAATCCTGCCGGATCATGGATTCAAGCGCAGCGGCGTCGATGGTATCCGTGCCAAGCAGTGGCGTGAGCCGCATGGGAGCACGGTGGATAATCTTTTTATCGGTAATGCGGATGCGCGGCACCGAGAATGCGGATGCGGTATTGCTCAGCGTCAGTTGGCTGAACACGCATTGTGTGGTAGATGTGCCGATATCGATTCCCACACTGAGCAGCTCTTCCTCCCGCATCTGATGCTCCCTCCGTGCCATTAGTTATCCGCTGCCGCAGCATCTTCCTGAGCGCTGCTGCCTGCAGGTTTTCGCGCGGTGCTCTTTCAATTGAAACAATAGTTTATTCCAAATTGTTTATACCTTATTGCGTGCTCATTGTCAATTGGAGTATTGGGCAATATTCCAAAATATACGGCTGAAATTTCTTTATCCATCCGGCCTTACCTGCTGTATGTGCTCCAGACCATGTGTGAGCACGTCCCGGATGCAGGGTTCCCTGAATGTGCCAGGCCTGGATGGTGAGGGAAACTGAATTTGGGTTGCTTTTGCCAATTTCCGACGGGTAAATCCTCAGACGGTGATATGCTTATACCGGCAGGTACATTGTTTCAGCAGGCCGCATGTGATATGATCCGGAAATGGTAATGCTGCGGTCTCTTTTGTCTGAGGTGCGCGCATTTTGCCCCGCAATCAGCGTTGCGTCTGTGATGGCGCGGGACCGACACGATGCAGCGCTCTGATTCGGGGAAAGGAAACCGGTAAATGCTGAACAGAGAAGAGGCGTGAATCATGGACAGCTATGTGGATGAGAGAGATTATCGCCTGCTGAATCAGGACAGGTGCACATTCTTTGTCCTGCGGCGGATCATTGAGGGAAACTGTCAGCTGCTGTTATCTGACCACGAGCGGCTGATTATCTGTTATACGGGGGAACCATATCCGGTGTGGATCTGGATGCCGGACAAGGCGCCCGAATCAGTAATGGAGGAAGCGTACAGGCAGGTGCTGGAGCATGGCCTGCTGGTATTGGGCCGGCGCATCAATCTCAAGGTTGAACTGGCGGAATACCTTATCCAAAGAGCAGCCAGGGATGGCATAAAACTGCCCATATCCACCAACATGTTTGCCTATACCTGCCAAAGTCCCTTGAAACCTGCAGTGAAAGCGGACGGCGGGATTCACCGGTGTACGATGGAAGATACAGACGAACTCGTGGAGTTTTTTGACCAGTTCCACCGGGAGATCGGGATTGATCTCAAAGATACGGACGGATACCGCGCAGATGCGCAGGCCTGCATAGAGACCGGGAACATGTATTTGTGGAAGACCGAAAATGGTGAGAGTGTATCAAGCTGCAAATATGCACCGAATGGTGGTATGGCCGCGGTCAATCTTGTGTACACACGTCCGGAGCACAGGAGAAAGCATTACGCAGCGAACCTGGTCTATGAGGTGACTTTGACTGCGATACAGGACGGCTACATCCCGATGCTCTATACCGATGCGGACTATTCGGCATCTAATGCCTGCTATACGAGAATCGGCTATGAGCTGCGCGGCAGACTGTACACGCTTTCGGTGATGGCATAAGCTGTCATGTGATGCCGGAGCACGATGCCGCTATATGATGCTCTGCCCGAACACGTGTTCAAAGCAGGCATACTTTTTCCGAACAGTCCAGTGTTTTCCTCACAGAAAACGGTGGCAGCGTATTGCTGAAAATTTCCCCAAAACAGTGCTTGACTCTCTCACTGTGGCAGGCATTAGAATGCATTCGAGCTCAAAAAACAGCAGCAGGAGGTACCGCCATGCTGAAAATCGGAGAATTCTCAAAGTTGTCCAGAGTAAGTGTCAGGATGCTTCGCCATTATGATGAGATCGGTCTCCTGAAACCGGCGGAGACAGACTGTTTCACGGATTACAGGTATTACCGGGAGGATCAACTCCCGACGGTATGCCGCATTACGGCGCTGAAGGATATGGGCTTTTCGCTTGCCGATATTGTGACGATCCTCAGCGTTTACGATGACCGTGTGCAGCTGGACCGGTTTTTTGCCGCAAGACAGGAGGAACTGGAGGCCTTGGCGCGTGATACGGCGCACAAGCTGACACTTCTGGACGCAGCCCGAAAAAGGCTGAGAAAGGAAGAAGATATGAGTTACAACGTTACCATCAAGACCATTCCGGAGCGCTATGCTGCTACTGTTCGGATGACGCTCCCCCGGTATGAGGAGGAGGGGATGATCTGGGGCATAATGGCAGAGGAAACCGGGCGCATGAAACTTGTGGAAGCGGATCCCTGCTTTTGTGCGGTGACCTACCTTGACGGGGAATACAAGGAAGAAAATGTTGAAATGATGGCATGGAAGACCGTAAAGGGTACCTATCCAGATACGGCGCATGTGAAGTTCCTCACGCTCCCGGAAGTTACGGTTGCAAGCTGCATCTACCAGGGAGGCTACTCGATGATCGTGGATGTGTATGCAACTGTCGTTGCCTGGATTGAGGCGAACGGGTATGTACCCGCGGGTCCGATGTTCAACATCTACCATGTCAGTCCGCATGAGACGCAAAACCCGGATGAGTTCGTGACCGAGATCTGCTATCCCGTGAAAAAGAAATAAGCAATATTTGTGTTCCGTTCCGTTGATTCAATCAATGGAGCGGAACTGTTTTGTAAAGCTTTTTTCGTTGCGTCCTGGCGCTAAAAGCGGCGGGAGTGCAGGAAATAAGAACAGCAAACAAAGACAAATGATTGGTACAAGCCAGTGCTTTATTGCATATGAGCCGGGTACCTGATTCTCCAAACACATGGCCGTCAGAACTGTGACATGTGCAAAGAAACTGTCAGAGATTAATGCTTCCTGGAGCTCCTTCTCATATCACAAGTGACTGGAGCCCTTTTGTTTTTTGTCTGGTTCGACTGAGAAAATCGGTGTTGAACTGGCAGGGTGTGCTGGTTTATAATGCACTCCGGCAGAGCGAAGATGGTCATCTTTGAACAACAGGTTGTCCATCAGATGAGCCAGATGCCAGGACGGGACGCAGCATGACAATGCCCGTTGGGGTGAGTATCTGGTCAGATGCGTAAATGAATTGCCAGGCAGAGGGGCGTATGAGGCAGGTGTGTGCCGGATGAAAGGCTCATCCTGTGTAAAGGGTGGTCAAAGCCCGGGAGCAGCCGGAAACGGGAAGCACTCGCAATGGTCTTAACGTCCTGGCGGATGGGATGCTCTACGCATATTCTGGACCGCTTTCTTGAACGATCAGATGCTGATGTGATGAGAGAACGGGAGTGCGGGACACACAGAGGAGATTACATCATTATGACGGATATACTTGTTCGTGCCGGCTGCTTTGCGGCGATCATCCTGCTTGGTGCGATACTGCGCAGAGTAGGCTATTTCAAGCGGGAGGATTTCCATTTGCTGAGCCGGGTGGTCATCAATATCACGCTGCCAGCAGCTATTATCACGAATCTTTCCGGCCGGGAGATGGAATACACGCTCCTCATGGTGATTCTGGTTGGTTTTCTTTACGGGCTGGTGCTCATGCTCACAGCGCATGTGCTGAACCGGCGAAAGACCAATGACCAGCGGGCATTTGCCATCATCAATACCGCAGGAGTCAACATCAGCAACTTTGTGCTCCCGTTTGCTCAGGGATTTCTGGGTCCGGCAGGCGTTATGGCGGTTAGTCTCTTCGATGTGGGAAATGCCCCGATCTGTCTGGGCATCTCATACGGCATTGCGGAAACGGTTAAGGGGACGCAAAAGCACTTTTCGCTGCGGCCCATTCTCGCGAAACTGGTGAGGTCCATTCCGCTCATGACTTATATCGGGATGACGCTGCTGTCTTTTCTGCGCATTGGTCTGCCAGGACCGGTGGTAAGTCTCGCCGGGATTATCGGCAGTGCCAATACATTTCTTGCAATGCTGATGATCGGCGTAGGCTTTCACATTACCATGGACAGGCTCCCGGAAGTCTTTCGAATTCTGCTGCCGAGGCTTGTCGCTGCCATTCTGCTGGCGGCACTGTGCTATTTCACGATCCCGGTTCTGCCCGAGTACCGCAAGGCACTGATCATCCCGTTCCTGGGTCCCATTGGAAGTACCGCGCCTGCTTATACCGCCCGAATTGACGGTGATTATGAGCTTGCCAGCGCCATCAATTCCTTTTCCATTCTCAGCAGTCTCATTCTTATTATTGGCGCACTGATTATCATTCAATAATCCGGATAAAAACGGAGCACCGCCCTTCATTTGACGGTGCTCCGTTTTTCGTTTTGTGATGCTCCTGTGCTACTCAAGGAGAATTTCCTCACCGGCGGGGAGGATCAGCCGATTCGGCGCATTGAAAAGTTCGGCTCTTTCCGGGTCAAACAGCTTTCCTGGTGCCATGTGGTACGGGATGCTGTGACGTGCACCGACAAGTTTTGCACAGGCGGATGCCTCGTCCATGTCCATATTGAACCGGCCGTCACAGACAAAGAATGCATAGTGGATGTCACGGTTGGCGAGCATTGTCATCTGATCCGTCGTGGACGTATCGCCGGTTGCGTAAACGGATATGCCGCCGGGGAGCGTGACCAGCCAGCCGACGCATTCATGGATGTCATGGTTTTTGTTGTTGCCGGCCTCAACGGCCTCGACTGTGGCAAATCCCAGATCAAAGGTTTTGTACTCACCATCAACCAGGGCATCTGTATTGTAGATGATCTGGCAGTCATCCTTCCGGTTTTTGATCAGGTCTACGGCATTATGATCCGGGTGCCCGTGTGAGACGAGGATCAGATCAGCCGGCAGATCATATCCGTCCCCGGCATAGGGATCAATGTAGATGACTTTGTCATCAGCTGTAACAATGCGAAGGCTTCCATGGCCCTGGTACAGGAGTCTGGGGCTGGAAGCGCTGCTTTGCGCCATGGCCAGACCACAGCAAAGCAGGATGAGGGATAAGGACATAAGAAAGCATAGCACTTTTTTCATGATGAGGCCTCCTTCAATACAGATAGCGGTTGTTCCGATCCTGCAGGCATGGGCTTTGAGGCACGTGCCGGAACAGAGAGATGACGCTGTTTGCCGGTATGGCATTTCATGGGGCAGATGAACAACAGGATGAACCCGGTGCCGGGCTCATCCTCTGCAAGATGGAACTATTTGAGACAGCTGTTGAAGAAGTCAATAATGCCCTGCTCAACCTCTCGCTTGATATCGTCGTAGTTGTGAATCTCATGACGATACCCGGAGTAGAGCTTTGTTTTGACGCTGTGTCCGGTTTCGGCCAGCCAGTTTGTTGTCTGGTAGACGCCTTCGCCCCAGTTGCCGACAGGATCACAGTCGCCTGCGATGTTGTAGATGGGCAGAGAGGCAGGGACTTTGGCAGCCCACTCTGTACCCTGGATGCAGTCCATCATCTCGCAGAAATATAGCATGGAACGGTTGTTGGTCGGCTTTGTAAAGGCATCAAACGGATCCGCTGCATGGTCATTCTGGACAAACTGGCTGTGGCAGATCCACTCGTTTCCGAGCTTAACGGGCTCTTTGATTCGCGAGAACATAAAGCCAAAGAGCATGCCGGTAAAGCCAGGATCGGATTCGTTGCCTTTTCCCGCATCGACGGCAGTCTGGATGGCTGCCATGGTTTCCTTGAGAGACGGGAGCTTTCCACAGGTTCCGCAAATGGTCGCGCCGGCGAGTTCGTCACCGTAGGTGGCCATATAATCCCTGGTGATGAAAGAGCCCATGCTGTGGCCGAAAAGGAAATAGGGTAAGCCGGGATACATGTCTTTGACAAGTCTGGTCAGCCTGTGCTCATCTTCCATCATGGTATGGGCGCCCTTTTCACCCCAGTCGCCCCAGGTGTTGTTCTCAACAGCGGTTTTCCCGTGTCCAACATGATCATCTGCTGCAACGATATAGCCGGCATCCATGAAAGCAACGATCATGTGGAAATAACGCCGGGAGTGCTCACCGAATCCGTGAATCAGCTGGATGATGCCCTTTGGCTCACAGGCGGGAACATAAACCCAGCCATAGACAGTATCGCGCTCGTTGGATGAGGGGAACTTGATTTCGTGTAACATACGGTTTCTCCTTTCAAAATTTTAAACTAATCATACTATACCATGATGCGAAAAAACCGTCAATACAGCATTTTTTGGGATTCCCTGAGGTGTATGGGTCGGCCGGCGGCAATGAATCCGGTGCGCACCTGGCGGGTATCAGGGCAAGCATGCGATGTGGCAGCATGTCTCTGCACAGGGAAGAGCTTAATTCCAGGGAAAACCAAAAATCGGATTTTGCCGGATCCGGCAAAATAAAAATCGTAATAACGATATTTTGGGCCCGAAAGGACTGTCAATGGAAATGCCGGAGGCATCGTCGGACAAACAGAAAGAGCCGCATAAGCGGCTCTTTATTGGATTGTGGCTTTATGGGGCTGGCTTGGCTTTAACATTCTTGGTGATGATGACATCGCTGCCGAGACCAAGTACATTGGGCAGGATCACCTGGCCTATGGAAACAGGTGCCGGGCATTCAACCTGGTTAATGGCATTCATGACGTCGAAGATCCGGTCTTTCGGCACGGGCTGGGTGAGTCGGACGCTGGCCAGCGGCAGTTCGCCGCCGGTGATGCGGATGCTTGAGGCAATGGTCCGTCTGGGATCGGTCAGTTCCTGGACGACATAGCTGCGTCCTTTCGGACAGAGGTTGCCGGAAACGGAAATGACATTGGTTCCTTCATATTCGGTGTCAATCTCGCAGCCGTTTGGGCATACGATGCAGGTAAAAGTACGTTTCATTCGACAGTCACCTCCAGATTCGCATCGGTACTGAGTTTGGATGCCGGGATTTTCAGCTGGATCATCTCGGCCGGAAGTGCCTTGCGCATTTTTTTGCGCAGCACCTCATGTTCGCCCTGACGAATGACCAGCGTTGCATTGGTGAGCGGCCTGCGGACGCGCAGTGACAGCGTGAAATCGCGGGTGCCGCTCATGTGCTGGGGGATGACATGACCGACATTGTTGCCTGCAACAACCTCGAGCGGACAGGGCGGCAGTGTACCGTTTGTGAGGTATTCGGCTGCACTGTCAGCCAGGGCCTCTGCCTCAAGGCTGACAAAGTCCACAAGGTCATGAACATGGAGCACGTTGCCGGCGGCGAAGATGCCGGGGACCTCTGTCTGGCAGTGCTCATCCACAAATGCACCGCGGGTGCGGGGGTCGAGCGTGACGCTGGCGGCCAGACTGAGCTCGTTTTCGGGGATGAGGCCGACGGAGAGGATCAGGGTATCGCAGGGGATTTCGGTTTCGGTTCCCGGAATCGGGCGGAAGCGCTCGTCGCATTCGGCGACCACGACGCTGCTCAGCCGGCCCTTGCCGCGAATGTCCACGACGGTGTGGCTGAGGTGCAGCGGAATGTTGTAGTCATTGAGACATTGCTCAATGTTCCGCGGCAGACCGCTGGGATATGGCTGGACCTCATAGACACCAAGGACATGAGCACCTTCCAGCGTAAGCCGGCGGGCCATGATGAGGCCGATGTCGCCGCTGCCCAGGATGACGACCTCGCGGCCGACCATAACGTTCTGCAGGTTGATGTAGCTCTGTGCGACACCGGCTGTGTAGATGCCGGCAGGCCGTGTGCCCGGCGTTGCCAGTGCGCCGCGGGTGCGCTCGCGGCAGCCCATCGTCAGCAGGACGGCATCCGCTTTGATCTGCAGGAGCCCATGAACCTTGCTGGCGGCGGTAATGACTTTATAAGGGGTGATATCGAGCACGGTGCAGTCGGTCAGACAGGCAATGCCCTCCGCTTCAACGCGGTCAATGAACCGCTGAGCGTATTCGGGGCCGGAAAGCGACTCGCCGAACCGGGTGAGGCCGAAACCATCATGGATGCACTGACGGAGAATACCGCCCAGAAAATGCTCGCGTTCAAGGATGAGGATATCCTGGATGCCTTTTTCCCTGAGACGCAGGGCAGCAGCGAGGCCGGCAGGGCCGCCGCCGATAATAACAGCCTGATGCGTTTTCATTGTGCAGTACCTCCTTTGACGGTGCCGGTAAACATCCCGGACTGATTCGGACCAAGTTCAACATCGGTAATGTCCTTGCCAAGTGCCTCACGGATAAGGGCTGTGATCCGCGTCTCGCAGTATCCACCCTGGCAGCGGCCCATGCTGGCGCGGGTGCGAACCTTGATGCCGTTTACGGTACATACCCCCAGCGGGTTGTGGATGGCCGCCAGGATTTCGGCCCTTGAAACCGTCTCGCAGCGGCAGATGATTTCGCCGTAATCCGGATTATCTGCGATTGCTTTGGCCTGCTCCTCAGGCGTCATCTCGTGAATCCGACGGATGCCTTTGCGGATGGGATCAAAGTCGGGATTTGGCGTGAGATTTTCATGCTTTGCCAGCATGGCGGTGACGCGGCGGGCGATGGGCAGGGCGGAGGTCAGGCCGGGGCTTTCAATGCCCACCAGGTTGATGACGTTCGGGACATCATCCCGGTACTCGATCAGAAAATCCTGAACCTCACCGGTGGCAGGATCAATCCGCTTCGGTCTGGCGCCTGCAAAGGTGCGGATGTAGTACTCGCGCTGCATATGTTTGAACATCCTGGCGCCGCTTTCCTGCAGGCCGTCCATGCCGGACTGGGAAACACTGTAGTCCTCGCCGTCTTCCACATTGAAAGAATTGGGGCCAACCAGGACGTTGCCGTCTACGGTCGGGGTGGCATGGGTGTCAAAGGTGTTTCGGGGCGTCGGGGCCGGATAGACCGGGATCTTCGCGAAAGCACCGGCTTTCTTGTCAAGCACGAAGTATTCGCCCTTGACCGGCTGGATGACGTAGCCCGGGATACCGAGCATCGTGCTGATCTCGGCACTCTGAAGGCCTGCGCTGTTGATGACCCAGCGGCAGGTGAAGTCGCCTTTGGTCTCAGTATGGAGCAGGTGCAGTCCATCCGGCAGCTTTTCGTATCCGGTAACCTTTGTGTTCAGATGGTATTCTGCACCGTTTTTGACGGCGTTTTCCGCGAGTGCAATGGTGTAAATGAATGGGTCCAGGATGCCGCTTGAGGGGCAGTAGATGGCGAAATTTCCGCCGGCGCTGGGGTCGATCTCGTCCATGCGCTTGCGGTCGATGAGCTCCATTCCGGGCACGCCGTTGGTTTTGCCGCGCTCGATGAAATACTCAAGGCGGGCCTTGTCCTCATCAGTGAAACCGATGATCAGCTTGCCCGTCCGCTTGAAGGGGACATCCAGTTCCCTGGCGACTGAATCAAATTCCGCATTGCCTTCCACGGCACAGGCGGCTTTGAGGCTGCCGGGTTTGTAGAGGAAGCCGGCGTGCAGCATGCCGGTGTTCCGTCCGCTGGTTTCAACGCAGACATCGCTCTCTTTTTCAAGAACGGCAATCTTGAGGCGGTAGCGGGTCAGTTCACGGGCGATTGCGCTGCCGATTACGCCGCCGCCGATGATACAGATGTCATATTGCATGATGAGGACTCCTTTCTGATAAAAAGGTCGGAAGAATAAGGGAAAAGGACTTGCTTGTTTCCTTGGATGACTGTATCATATCAGCAGCTTACATTAGTGTCAATTTCGTAAAACTGATATATACATTAGAATTACTAATGTTTGGCGGGAGGCGCGGTATGGATCTGCACTATCTTGAGAATATCATCTGCATCGCTGAGGAGCGGAGCATCACAAAGGCTGCTGAGAAGCGGTTTGTTACGCAGTCTGCGCTCAGCCAGCAGCTGCAGAAACTGGAAGAGGAGCTGGGCACGCCGCTCTTTTACCGGACAAGGAGCAACTGGCAGCTGACTGAGGCGGGCGAGGTATACCTTGAGGCCGCGAGAAAGATGCTCCTGATGAAGCGGGATGTTTACGGGCGGATTGCGGACGTGGCGGAAAAGAGTCACCGGCATCTGTCCATCGGGCTCATCCCTGAGCGGGGCGTTGAGATGTTTACCAGCATCTATCCGGCATTTCATAAGTCCTTCCCGGACGTCAGAACGGAGCCACATGAGTGTTCGGTACGGGATATGCAGAAGGGTATTTCTGCCGGTACCCTGGATCTGGGGCTGGCGACACTCAGGGAAGAGCAGAAGGATGATAACGAGTATCATCTGCTCTGCGAGGAGGAGATTGTGCTCGCTGTGCCAGCGGATCACCCGCTGGCAGAGGGCGGCGCGGCATGGCCGGGGCAGGCGCCGGAAACGGATATCGGACGGTTTGCGGATGTGCCGTTTATCCGGATTTACCAGAAATCTACGCTCTTTGAGCTCACAGAGCAGATCTTCAGACATGCCGGCTTTGTCCCGAAAGAGCTGTTTTCAACCTCAAGCAGCATCAGTAAATACCGGATTGTGGAGGCAGGTCTCGGATGCGCGCTCCTGCCGGAATCGTATGCCAGGACATGTGGGAAGGTTCTGTATTTCAGCCTCCCGGATCATCCGAGGTGGCAGATCACGCTCTGCAGCCGCAGAGATGCATATCTGGGCAGGCCGGAACAGATGCTGATTAAGCTGTGCAGGTCCTACTGGGAGGTGAAGATCCGCAGACCGGATGCATTCGGTGATGCGTAATTTTGCGGGATTCAACCGGAACATGTGGGATTTCCGTTGTTCAGGTACGGTCATAAAAAACTGACAGTTAATGGAACGCTTACAAGTGTCTCAGGCATGAAAACGGGCGTTCAGGAAAGCTCAGCCCAGGGCGGTAAAAACGGCCTCTTCGACGCACTGGCCCGATGAGCCTCCCCCATTTCAGTGCCCTGGCGGAGGTTTCGACAGCGAAACAAAAGTTGGCCCGAAAACCACGATAGCATCGAGGTTTTCGGGCCAATGGGCTGTAGCGCCCAACCTGCCTTTTTGGCAATTATCCGGGCAGGTGGTTCGTCGTCGGTGGAACCGAGTTCCATAGTTTCTGCAGCTTTGCATCGAGTTTTTCCATTGCACATTTCACTTTCTTTTTTCCAGAGGAAATCCATCCGTCATGTGTTTTACCCGGATTGTCCATTAGTTTTTACAGGTGAGAGTGAATCCCGATGCTTCAAGGCCCATTCTGGGCGCTTCGGCAACGATGAGCGTCGTCATGCATACGTATCTTATCGCATAAAGCCGGCAGATGGAAGGGAAAAGCAATTGTCGTCAGGAGCGAAACAACGGGTAACTGACGGGTGGCTTTGCCAGAAACAAAGCAGCGCCTCCTGGATCATCCAGAAGGCGCGGTTTCAGATATCTATTCCGTACTGCTTGCATTTCCGCCAGAGCGTTGTCTTGGAAATACCGAGCATTTCGGCGGCTGCCTTGCGGCTGTCCGTTGAGGAGAGAACGCGGAGGATCTGCTGCCGGCTCAACTCCTTAAGGTCACTGCAGTCCGGTGCGAAAACGGGAACGGGCTCGGACTGATTCTGCCTTGGGAGGACCATCTCGATATCCTCTGCGTTGACGACATCGGATTCACAGAGAACGGCCAGCTGCTCTGATATGTTCCGGATTTCGCGAATGTTGCCGGGCCATGAATAGGAAAGCGCGATCGCTGCTGCCTGCGGCGAGAGCGTGATGGCTAGCTTTCCGAATTTATGGGCATAGTAGGAGAGGTAGTGCTGCATGATCAGCTGGATATCCAGCTGCCGGTTGCGCAGCGGCGGCAGATCGACGGAGAGGACTTTGAGCCTGTAGTACAGGTCCTCCCGGAACCGTCCCTGTTCAATCATTTCCAGCAGATTCCGGTTGGTTGCGCAGATGATGCGCACATCAATGGGAATGACGCGGTTGGCGCCGACCCGGCGGACCTCGCGCTCCTGGATGACGCGCAGCAGGCGGCTCTGCAGGGTCAGCGGGATATCGCTGACCTCATCAAGGAAGATTGTTCCCTCATGTGCTGCCTCAAACAGGCCCATCTTTCCGGTCTTGCTGGCACCGGTGAAGGCGCCGCCCTCATAGCCGAAAAATTCGCTTTCCATGAGGTTTTCAGGAATGGCAGCACAGTTCACCGGGACAAACGGTCCGAGGGCGCGCGCGCTTTCATTGTGAATGGACTGTGCAAACAGTTCTTTGCCGGTGCCTGTTTCGCCGTATAGGAGAATGTTGGAATCCACCTGAGCGTAGCGCCTCGCCTGGTGAATTGCCTTGCGGATGGCGGGACTCTCACCCAGGATATTCTCAAACCGGTATTTGGCCACATGTCCGCTGGCCCGCTGGCGGTCTCTCAGGCGGCTTTCCGCATTCGAAATGGTCTGGGCGGCCTGGAAAGTGGCCAGTTTTCCAAGACGTCTGCCGTCGTGAATCAGGGGTGCGCTGTTCAGGACAAAATTGTCATTGCCAATCCGGATGACTTCATTGGTATACTGCTGGTTGTCTGACATGATGCCGGTCAGGCGCCCTTCCGGCAGTACCCGGTTGAGCGGCTGTCCGACGCAGTCGGTGTTTTTGCGGCCCAGGAGCTCGGCGGCAGCCGGGTTAAAGGTGCGCACGATGTTGTCCCGGTCAACGGCAATGATCCCTTCAAAGACATTTTCGACAATGCCGCGGAAAATCATGGAGGTTTCCCGCTCCTTGAGTGCAACATCTGCACAGCGCTTTGCCTCTGTTATGGCCAGGAAAACAGACTCGACTGAGGAATAGATGAGGCCGGCCGGGATGCCATGCTCCTCACAGTAGTGACAGGTGTTATGCCCGGCCAGAATGATTTTGCTGCCATCAGCCACGGCCCGTTCCATGCCGTCGACCAGATCCCGCAGATAGACACTGGCAGTCGGATAGGGCTTGACAGATACGGAGAACGGGCTTTTCATAAGGTAGACAGATCGGATGGTATTGAGGGTGCCAACGACGCCGACGGGGAGTTCGCCAAAGCGCTTAAGGGCGCGCTGGATGGAATTTTTCATGTCATTCCAGGTGATGGGGATTTCAATGACCGGGATCAGGATGTTCCGGTCCTTGAGTGCAGCAGCGACGCCGCCGCGGCTGACAATGACATCGGCATTATAGTGCTTAGAGAGAATAACATCCGGGTCAATGGAAAAATCGACGGTGTACCGGAGGTCCGTACTCTTGCCAAAGAGCTGCTCGTGGAGCGCCCAGGCTTCGCGTACGACATCGACGAGAACGGAATCCGGGACGACAAATGCGATATTGATCATACAGACCTCCTGACAGGGATGATAGGACCGGTATGTGAATCGGTGACAATGGACCGTATATAGGGAAATGCACACCTGGCTGGCGCGTATTTAAGACAGGGATGCCGCTGCCATGCAGCGACTGACACTGCACGCATTTCCGTGGACGGATAATGGGAAGCGGGTCATCAGAACGTTCGGATGTGCATGTGCTTATTATAGTAAAAATGGGGGCAAATAACAAGAAAAAACCCGCAGCCGGAGCTGCGGGAAAAAGAGGAGATTGTATGCGAATTACTCGGCGTAGTCACCCAGATAGGAGAGATAGAGGTCATACTGCTCGGAATAGTACTTTTCGGTATCTTCCGGCGTCATGTAAGACGGATTGACATACGCGTTCTCACAGTAGGCCTTGAAGGTTGCATTCTCGATGGCCTTCTGGAGTCCCTCGTTCATGGCGGTGACAATGGCGTCATCGGTGGCGTTCGGGGCAGCCAGATAGAAGAACTTGGAGAATACGACGTCGTAGCCCTGTTCCTTCATGGTCGGGATGTCCGGGCGGGCAGCAAGGCGCTCATCAGCCAGGATGCCGAGGCAGATGAACTTCTGGGTCGGATCGGTGGTGTCGAGGTAGTCGCGGACGAGACCGGCCTGGGTGCCGATAACGTCGAGGCGCTGTCCGAGGAGCTCAGTGGTCTTCTGGGCGGCGGTGCCGGCATCAACGATGTTGAACTTTACGCCGGAAGCCTGCTCAAAGGCCAGAACATGCAGATGGGTGAAGGAGCCGGTCTCAGTCGCGAAGGTAACATCATTCGGGTTGGCCTTCATGTACTCAACCATGCTGGCAACGTCGGAGAACTTGGTGTTCTGAGCGTTGATAACGAAAGCGTTGGAGTAGTCAAGCACCGGCATACCGGCAAGCTTGAAGTCGTCGATAACGGTGTATCCCTCATACATGCCCATGATCTGGGTGATGCAGGCGCCGCTGTGATAAAACACGAAGCGATAGCCGGGATCCGGATTGGCCAGCACATCTTCAAAAGCAACAGCGCCGGCGCCGCCGTTCATGTTGGTAACGATAACGTCCCAACCCATTTCTTCGGTCAGGGCAGCTGCGAGTGCACGGGCGTTTGCATCAGTATCTCCGCCGGGATTTGCGGGGACGATGAGTTCGATTGCGCGCTCCGGCCAGTCAGCCAGGGCAGAGAAAGCGGCGATAATCATCATAACAGCCAGAAACAACGTGACGATTTTCTTCATGTGGATTTGCCTCCTGCAATAAATTGGGGGGTTGCCCCTCTGATATAATCTATGCGAAAATCGTGCCAAGTTTGAATGGACCAGTCGAAAAAAGCCAAAAATTTTTTTTGCCGGAGGACGCGTTGCCGCAATGGTCAGGCCTGAGGGAAATTCTTCCTAATTTATTATCAGGCCATGACAGGGAGAGCGGTCAGACCGTGCCAGGGCGGGAGGACAGTTTTTCAGGGATGGAAAGAAGCGTATCTGCTAAGGGAACAGTGTCCTCATGCGAAGCGAGGGCCAAGCACGTTTCATAATGAAATGTAAGTTTGGCAATCATAGGTTACATAATGAAATCAAATGATTTCATAATGAAACATATCGAAGCATACTGGTTCGTTCAGGAAGGACAGGGGACGGATCTGCGGCCAATTGAGTTGGCATGGAATCTGAAACGTTTCCCTGTCGGGAGCGTTTGTCCGGTAGTTTTCATTGGCTCTGGGCATGCCAGGACAGGATGCCAAAGTCGGGGTGCCAGACATTCAGGTAATGGCTGGCCAAGTGCAGCAATTCGGTTGTCCGGATGGACATCTGGGAACAGAGATGAACCAAAGCGGTCAGTGAGACGGGCAGGCAGGAGAGGAAAGTGAAAAAGGAAAAGATGAGGCATCTGCAGGTGTGAAGGCCTCAAAACAAAAAAATTCTGGCATGCATCCCAGGTTGGCACGATTTTTGCATGGTAATATGTATCAGGGTGTCAGTAGCACCTGAAAGTATAAGGAGGAATCGTATGTCATTCAAGAAATGCAAAGATCTGATTCTTGGCATTGTCATGCTGGCGCTGAGTGGATTTTATCTTTTCTACGCCAAGCAGATTAAAACAAGGCCGAAACTGACGCCATCCTATGCCAGTGCACAGGTAATCCCGACACTGCTCGGCATCCTGCTTGCGGTACTCTCTGCAGTTTTGATTTACCAGGGAATCCGGAAGCTGAAAGAGCCGGATGGCGCGGACCAGACTGCGAAGGGCAGCCGCGAAGATCTGATCTCGGTTGTGCTGACGCTCGCGATCATCCTGCTGTATGTAGCCATTCTGGATACGGCCGGATTTATCCTCGCAACCATCATCTA
Organism: Clostridia bacterium; assembly: GCA_017458865.1. Taxonomy (GTDB): domain Bacteria; phylum Bacillota; class Clostridia; order Christensenellales; family Aristaeellaceae; genus Ventricola. The sequence continues at coordinate 4,779 of JAFSZW010000586.1, read as the reverse complement.
TCTCTTCTGTCAGATGATGATACTGGCACCAAAGGAAAAACGCAATCCGGTGCTGTTTATCATTGTCAGCGTGGTATTTACCATTTTCGTCTTTATCGCGTTCCGTATCGGCCTCAAGCAGCTTCTCCCGAGAGGCATCATTGAGAGTCTCATCGGTTTCTAAATCAGAAAGGAGAACCCCATGTCAGTTATGCAGCTTATCGGCGTCGGTTTTGGCGCTGTTCTGACACCAACGGGCATCTTTCTGATGCTGATCGGTGTCGCAGTCGGAATTGTCTTCGGCGCGCTGCCGGGACTCTCTGCAACCATGGCAATCGCGCTGTTCCTGCCGGTTACCTACGCAATGGCATCAACAGACGCCATGACGCTCCTGATGGCCCTGTTCATCGGCGCCATTTCCGGCGGTCTTATTTCAGCCATCCTCCTGCACATCCCAGGTACACCGTCATCTGTTGCAACCTGTTTTGACGGACATCCACTGGTGCGCAAGGGCCAGGCGGCAAAAGCACTGGGCATTGGTGTTGTGTTCAGCTTCCTGGGCACCATCTTCTCGACAGTCCTGCTCATGTTCATCGCGCCGCAGATTGCACGCGTTGCCATCAACTTTGGTAACTTTGAGTTCTTCTCCATTGCCATGTTCTCCCTGACCATGATTGCGACGCTCTCAAGCGGCAACATGATCAAGGGCATCATGGCAGGCGTTATCGGGTTTATGTTCTCTACGGTCGGCACGGATGCCATAGAGGCAACCGGCCGGTTCACCTTCAACAATACCAGCCTCAAGGGCGGCTTTGACATGCTGGCGGTTATGGTCGGCCTGTTCGCAGTCGGCGAGATCATCGCTGCTGCGGAGACGAGCCATCACCAGGATGGGGAAGTCATGACACAGCCCAGCATGAAGGGCATCAAGGGATTTGGTTTCAGCATGGCCGAGTTTACGGGTCAGCTCGTGAACGCAGTGCGCTCTGCACTCATCGGCATGGGCATCGGTATCCTGCCGGGCATCGGCGGCGGCACCTCCAACATGCTGGCCTATACCGTGGCGAAGAATTCGGATAAGCATCCGGAGGAGTTCGGCCAGGGACGCATAGACGGTATTGTAGCCTCTGAAACAGCCAATAACGCGACCATCGGCGGTGCAATGGTGCCGCTGCTCACCCTGGGTATTCCGGGCGATACCACGACGGCCATGCTGCTGGGTGCACTGACCCTGCACGGCCTTACACCGGGACCCCTCCTCTTCCAGAACCAGGCAGAGATCGTTTACGGAATATTCGCTGCCATGCTGCTGGCCTCCGTGATCATGCTCTTTATGGAATTCTTCGGCCTCCGCGTTTTCGTGAAGCTGCTGAGCATTCCGAAATATATCCTGCTGCCCTGTGTATTTGTTCTTTGCACCATCGGCGCCTACGCGCTCAAGAACAATATGAGCCAGGTTATTGCTTGCCTGCTTTTCGGCGCTATCGGCTTTGCCTTTAAGAAGTTTGAGATCCCGTCAACACCGTTCATCCTTGGATTCATTCTTGGACCGCTGGCAGAGGTCAACTACCGCCGCGGTATGATGCGCACGAACGGCAGCTTCCTGCCGTTCCTCCAGAGCCCGATCAGCCTGGTGTTTCTGATGGTCGCTGTTGTCGTCATCGTCCTGTCGGCAATCAAACCGCTGCGCGACAAGAAGAAGGCTGCCAGGTAAATAGAATCATGGAGGGGAGGAGCAGAATATGGAAGGACGGCAACACCTTCAGGTCGACCAGAGTCAGCACCTGTCACAGACGCTGCAGGAGACCATTCACCTCCTTTCCTTTGATCTCTTTGAGTTGAATGACTACCTGACAAAAGCAGTTCAGGAAAACCCTGCGCTTGAGTATGTTCCGGCGGCCAGAAGTCCGCAGGACTATGCGCTGCAGCTGAGGACGCGGTTCCGCTCGAGCCGTGCCTCGGCGCAGGAGGCGCACCCGATAGATGCTCCGCAGCCGGTGACCATGATGGAGGATCTCGAGGAGCAGCTGCGGTTTGCGGGGCTCGATGGGAATACCTACAAAGTAGCGCATGACATGCTCTGGCGGCTTAATTCGAGGGGTTATTTCCCGCAGGATCTCAGCGATTATGCCGTTGAGATGAACATTACGGAAAGCGTTGCTGCGAGGGCGCTGACGGCCATCCAGGCACTTGAACCGGTGGGCATCGGGGCAAGAAATGTGGAGGAATGCCTCCGCCTGCAGCTGGATGCGCGTCAGGGTGTGGATCCGCTCTGCTATGATCTCATCAAGGTGCATCTGCTGGATATCGGAAAGGGAAACCTGCGGCAGATCGCAAAGGAAACGGGTGCCACGACGAGCCGGATCAATGCCTGCATTGAGACAATCCGGTCACTGAATCCAGTACCGTGCGTCCTGAGCGAGGGTGAAACGGAGTTTATTATCCCTGAGTTCAGCGTGGTCCAGGATGAGAGCGGCGAACTTTCCATTCAGTTTGGCAATGACTATTTTCCGTCATTCCGGCAGGACGCCAATTTCAGGAGGCTCTCAGAAAGCCTCACGGGCGATGAACAGGAATATGCCAGGAAAATGCTGGGTGAGGCGGATCAGCTGCTGCGCGCGGTGGATATGCGTCAGCGGACGATGGAAAAGGTCGCGCGGATTATTGTGAGAGAACAGCACGCCTTTTTCCTGGGACAGTACAGCCTCCTGCCGCTGCGCTGCGACCTGGTGGCCTCTGAAATCGGGGTGCATGAGTCGACGGTATACCGCGCTGTTCAGAACAAGTATCTGAGCTGCGCGAAAGGGACGTTTGCACTCAGCCACTTCTTCCAGCGGGAGGTCAGCGGCGGTGTGAGCACCGAGCGGACGAAGGAAATGATTGCTGAGATCTGCAAGGAACACGGCCGCATCTCGGATCAGAAGATCGCGGACATGCTTGCGGATCGCGGTGTTAAGATTTCCCGGAGGACAGTCCAGAAGTACCGGTCCAATATGGCGATTGATTCGAGCTTTTACAGAACATAGCTGTCCACGGACGGTGGACAGAGAGGATCTGGAGGTGGTTTCGCTGATTATCAGGAATGATGCAACGGTCTCAAAGCTTCTCAGGGATGTCCCGATTCCGCGGATGTTCTGTGCGGAACAGCGGTTCCCGGACAGACACAACGAACGGGAAGAGATCAGGCAGGCCATTGCGGATGAGATCACGCGCTCCGGTATGGCCGAGCGCATCAGACCCGGCATGCGCATTGCGATTACGGCGGGCAGCCGCGGTATTCGGAATGTGGATGAGATTACGAGGTCGGTTGTAGCCTTTGTCCGCGGCCGCGGTGCGGAACCCTTTATTGTGCCGGCCATGGGCAGCCACGGCGGCGCAACCGCTGAGGGCCAGCGGGAGGTTCTGGCGGGGTATGGCATCACAGAGGAGACCATGGGATGTGAAATCCGCTCCTCCATGGAGACGGTTTTCCTGGGCAACAGCGAGCTTGGCAAGCCGGTGTACATGGATAAAAATGCCTATGAGTCAGATGGTGTAATCCTCTCCTGCCGCCTGAAACCCCACAATGCCTTCCGCGGTCCGGTGGAAAGCGGTCCCTGCAAGATGATGACCGTGGGCCTCGGCAAGCAGAAGGGCGCCGAGCAGGTTCATTCAGACGGCATGGACATCATTGCCAGAAACATTCCCACCATGGCAAAGGTGACTCTTGGGACCGGCAAGATTCTGTTTGCCATCCCGTGCCTTGAGAACGCCTATGACCAGACGATGATGTTTGAAGCCATTCCGGCGGAGAACATTCTGACCCGGGAGCCGGAACTTCTCAAAATCGCGTTTGAGAACATGCCGTCCATCCTGGTAAAGGCCGGCGACGTCCTCGTGGTAGACTGGATTGGCAAGAACTTTTCCGGCACGGGCGTGGATCCCAACATCACGGGGACCTTCTCAACGCCCTATGCTACCGGCGGCGTTCAGGTGCAGCGGACCTGCTTCCTGAACCTGACGGAGGAGAGCCACGGCAATTCGCTGGGTATAGGCCTTGCGAGCGCCATTACCAAACGGATTTATGACCAGATTGACACGAATGCCATGTATACCAACTGCCTGACATCTACGGTGGTCAAATCCGCCATGATGCCGCCGGTACTCTGGACGGATAAAGAAGCCATCCAGTTCTGCATCCGGACATGCAACCGTGTCTCGAAAGATACGATCCGGGTCATCCGGATCAGGAACAGCCTGCACATTGGAACGATTATGCTTTCAGAGGCCTATTACGCGGACGTCCGCGACGGGAAGTATCCCGGCATGCGGGTGCTCAGCGAGCCCGCGGCACTGTCGTTCAATGACAGTGGTGAACTTGATACACACTGGCCCGAGGTCAGTTAGTGAAGGAGGAAAACGTATGAGCTTTACCCCGAAAGGCATTGTAGTGCCCATTGTTACACCGATCACCAGCGATGGAAAGTTTAATGAGGCTGCCTATCGTGACCTGATCGAATACCTCTATGAGAATGGTATCCATGGTGTGTTCCCGTTCGGGACAACCGGCGAGTTCTACGCACATGACCTCGGTTTCTATGAGCATATGCTTGAGGTGACCAAGGACGCGGTCAAGGGCCGGATGGACATCTACGCCGGTGCCAATGACATCACGACCAAAGGCTCCGTGCGGATCGCTCAGATGGTCGAGCGCGTCGGCGGCATTGATGCGCTGAGCGTCCTGACCCCGATGTTCGTCAGCCAGACGCAGCATGAGGTGTACGAGTACTATCGTGAGATCGCCTCAGAGACGGGCCTGCC
>JAFSZW010000585.1 GCA_017458865.1 Clostridia bacterium | reverse complement strand
TTGAAAAAATGCTTCGGGACAAACAGCCCGACCGCTCCGTCGCCTCCTGGGCCCTGCGCTTTGTCGGATCCCTGCCGGGCGTCATGACCATTCTCTCCGGCATGAGCACCGCGGAACAGATGGATGACAACATCAGCACCTTCACCCATTTCGTGCCTCTCTCCGATGATGAGAAGGAACTCCTCCTCCGCGTCCGGGATATCATGCTGGATGTCCCGCAGATTGGCTGTACCGCCTGCCGCTACTGCACCGACGGATGTCCTATGCACATCTCCATTCCGGATGTGTTCCGGGCAATCAACACAATGGATCTGTATCACGAAACGTTCCGCCCGCAGAACTTCTACAACAGCCTGATTAGCCAGGGATACGGGCGTGCCTCAGCGTGCATCGCCTGCGGACAGTGTGAACGTGTCTGTCCTCAACACCTGCCGATCCCCGAGCTGCTCAGAGGGGCCAGCAAACGGCTCGACAACTGATGAACATCATTCTCTGCCAGGGACAGCAGTTTCAGCGCTGTACTGGCATTTGCTTGCGGCTCTGTACGCCCAGAGACACCGGAGACGGAAATCGCCGTGCTCCACAATGAACGGAGGAAACGAACATGACAGAACTGGAAAAGATGAAGGCAGGTCTTGAGTACTGCTACGATGATGAGGAGGTAGATGCGCTCAAGGAGGCCGCCATTATCTGGTGCCAAGAGTTTAACTCGCTGGATCCGCTGGATTTTGACGTGCAGTGTGCAGTCCTCAAAGCACACCTTGGCAGTATGGGCGAGCATGTGTGGATCGCCAAGACCTTCAACTGCGACAACGGGAAGAACATCCACATTGGCAGCAACTTCACCGGGAACTACAACATTACAATGCTGGATATCCGGGAGATCTACATCGGCGACAATGTCATGATCGGCCCCAACACCCTGATCACCACAGTCGGACATCCTCTGTCTCCCATGGGACGCCGGAAGCACCTGGGTATTGCCAAACCGGTTACCATCGGCAACGATGTGTGGATCGGCGGAAACGTGACCATCCTGCCTGGCGTCACAATTGGAAACAACGTCGTTGTCGCCGCAGGTGCCGTAGTCACAAAGGATGTCCCGGATAACTGCGTTGTGGGTGGCGTGCCTGCGAAATTCATCAAGGAAATCGAGAACGACATCCAGTAACGCGAGCCTGGCAGGAGATATCCTGCCTCCTGGCAGCATCCAAATGACATAGAAGAGGTACAAACAATGGGAAAACTGACTGGAAAGACAGCAATCATTACCGGTGCATGTGGATGTATCGGAAAAGCAACCGCACTTGCATTTGCCAGAGAAGGCTGCAATCTCGTACTGGTTGCCCGCAGGATAGAAGCGCTTGAAGAAGTAATCATTGAGTGCTATGAATTTGGTGCAATGGTTAAGGGCCTTGCTGCAGATGCCTCAAAAGAAGAAATTGCCATACATGCCGTTAAGATGGCCGTTGGCACCTACGGGAAGGTTGATATTCTGGTCAACAATGTCGAAGTCGGTATTCTGAAACCGCTGGTCGAATCCACCACAGAGGATTACGACTGGATCATGAACACCGATGTCCGTTCCACCTTCAATTTTTCGAAGTATGCAGCGCAGGATATGCTGAAACGTCACGAAGGCCGGATCATTATGGTTACCTCCGTAACCGGCCATATCGGTCATGCAGATGAGACCATCTACACCATGACAAAATTCGCTCAGAGGGGACTTGCGCAGGCAATCGACAAAGAGCTTGGTCCTCAGGGGATAAAAGCCTGTTCCATCTGTTCCAGCGCAACAAAAACCGAGTTTGAAATCGGATATGGCCGCACACGCAAGGATGTCATGGCATCCGACTGGGAAACAGCAGATGATGTAGCAGAAGGCATCCTGTATGCCGCAACCTGCAAAAATACCGTCTGGGAAATTCGAATGAGATAAACATCGGTTAACCCTCAGATACCTGCAGCATCTCAC
>JAFSZW010000584.1 GCA_017458865.1 Clostridia bacterium | reverse complement strand
GCCTTTATTCATGCTTTCTGCAGACCCTCAGATAAACTGCGGGCCAAATGTCCTCACTGTCACAGGACACAGGCTTCATCATCCTGACAGCAGTCAAATCAAAAGCATCTGCGTAAAGTCTACCATAACCCGTCCTCCAGGTCTACTTCCGATTTTCTGCATCTGCCCTTCCCCGACCGGCAGGAACAGGACAAGTTCAAATAGGCTTCAATGCCAAAAGTGACGGCACCGGGGCTCTGCATCCCGGTGCCGTCATTTTATGCAATTCCGCCTGAACAGCGGCGTGTCGATTCAGCCGCCTTGCAATGGCATCACCAAAAGACTCAGGCGTTACAGAAGGAAGAAGAGCCCCAGGAACATGATCGCCCCGGCCCAGTTTCCCGCACCGCCCACGTGCGTCGGCATCAATGCCAGCATCAGCGGCAGGATATTGAAAATGCATGCCCAGCGGGGCAGCGGTGTCCCCCCGCTGACAACCGGAATAAAGAAAGACACACCGAAGATCAGGAACCCGAGGTAGCAAATGATCATGGTGACCGATGTCTTTTTGAAAAACTCCGTGATGATTTGTCTCGCCTCCTCCGTCTGTCCCATCCGCACATACAGCCACTCCGGCATCCCGCAGAACACATGGTGCGCCATGCCAAAGGTCAGTACCATGACCGTACCCATGCGCATCAGCTGCGAGCAAAGTTCTGAACAGGCACGCATCCAGTCTGCCAGCGCCAGATAGCCAAAAGCAAAGAGAAACATGGCCAGACAGCCCAGCAGCATGGACAGCAGCGAATTTAGCAGCGGCATGTCCCTGAACGCAGCGGACAGCCTGTCATTATCCTTCATGTCCTCAAAATGAAACCGGCCATGGGGCAGATACGTCAGCAGGCAGTCACAGATGCCGCAGAGCAGGTGCCCGGCAATGGCAATCAGGAACGTGATTTTCAACGCACTCATTTTCATCCTCCGTCAAACCGCATGAACAGGCCGTCATTTCCCGATGAGCAGCGTGAACCAGGCCATCAGCGCACACACAAACGGAAATGCGAACAGCCGGATCAGCTGATTCTTCGTGTTAAAGCTGCGGTCATCCCAGCTTCTGCAGTCCCTTGTCTCCGGATAGAATTTCACAAAATACTTCCCCGAGATCACGAGCATCTGATCCTGTACCAGAATATCGAACAGCTTATACCCGTACATAAACAGCATGTAGCGCCCGAACAGCAGCCAAAAGCCATAGCCGCGCCGCAGACCGTCCGCGCCAAGAAAGCAGAGTACGCCGATGTATCCCGCCAGAGCCAGCGCCGTGAGCAGATACCCGAATCTCCTTCTGCCCACGGGCGGATCCGAATGTGCTTTTGCCGCCTCCCGGATATCCTGCGGCAGGAAGCGCATGAGCATCCCTGTGGACGCGAAATACGGGATGATGAGCATATACGCCAGCGACAAAAGACAGACCAGTGCCAGGGCGACTAGCGTTGTCATCATGTCTGTTCCTCCTCACCATTGTCATCTGCCGGTGCCGATTTGTCCGGGTCAGGATCCGGCACTTTGTCAT
>JAFSZW010000583.1 GCA_017458865.1 Clostridia bacterium | reverse complement strand
TGCGATTTTTAATAAAAAAGGTCCGAGTGCCGTCAGTTGTCTGACCGGCATTTTTTATTGCTGCCAGACTTTCATGCAAAAGTTCTCCCTCTGGCCGGTTTCACGTACCGCATGCTTTGTGTGCAACTCCCCCGACCAAATTGTCCCAGCACCCTTGTCATTCTTTCACCAAACGCTTAAAATAACCGACTGACCGGCTGATCACGGCAACATACCTGTCTTTGGCACAAAGTTTGCATGGCGCCTTTTCCGGCATTTGCATTCCAGCCAGTCAACCATCATGCTCCCCGGCCCCATTCATCCCCATATGCCCCGCGGAGCAGACAAGGAGTCTGTCTTTATGGGATACCTTTATCTGACCATGGTCGCCTTCCTCTTTAGTTTCGGCGGCACATGCGTAAAACTGACCAAACCGTTTTTCGCACCATCCATGATCACGTTTCTGCGTTTCTTTGTCGGTGTTTTCTGGCTCCTGGGGCTTAAAGCCATCACCAGAAAGCATTTCCGGGCTGATTTCATCAGGTCGGTAAAAGCGCACTGGAAATGGCTCATTTTCGGCGCAGTCGCCAAGTTCCTGCACTACGCCTTTGAGAACATCGGACTGTCCATTGGCGTATCCTACGGAAACATCCTGACGCAGCCCGTACAGATGGTGCTGCTGACCATTTTGGGTGTTACCGTCCTGCATGAGAAAATGAATCTCACCAAGCTGACCGGCGTCATTCTCTGCGTTGCAGGTATCCTGCTGATCTCCTGGAATGGTCTGCCGCTTGAAACCTTCCTTTCCGGCGACATCAAGCTGACCGCCCTCTACGTTGTCGCGGGCATTTTTGCCGGCCTGTTTGTCTTTGCTCAGAAACAGATCGCCAATGACTTCGATACCCTCGACAGCAATCTGTTTATGTTTATCATTTCCTCCGTGCTCGCGTTTCTGATTCCGCTCGGCGAGGGTAAACTGATCCCCGCTGCCGTGCCCAATCTCCCCTGCATCATCGCCATCCTTTTCCTTGGATTCGTTACGGGCATCGGCTTTTACCTCAACGCAAAGGCCATTCCGCTGGTTCCCTTCCAGATGGTTGCGCTGCTCCAGAGCACCATGGTCTTCTTCGCACTTGCCTGGGGTATTTTCATCTTCCATGAATCCGTCAGCATCTGGATCATCTCAGGAACCATCATGTTCGTCGCTGGCATCGTTATCATGCAGCACAAACCACATGCTGCAAAGGCTGGTTCATAAATGCAAATCCCCGGCAAATGCCGGGGATTTCTGTATTCATTTGCACTGCTTTTCTCAGCTTCAGCGTCTGCCGGAATACTGCTGGTGACGAATGCTCAGTCTCAGCCTGGGTGCAGATGCTGCCGGATGACGGTCATTCAGCTTTTTACCGCTCACAGGCATCCCCCAAACCTCACCTGATTTCCCGGAAAGAGACGGCCATGCCCGGTTTCGGCTGCCGCCAGATGTGTCTGCTCACAACCTCGACGGCCATATACCCAAGTACGATGGCAAAACAGGTGACAAACAGCGTAATCCCATGTTCCAGTGCCAGCCTGCGTTCCTGCATGACAAGAGCTGCCATCATGTAATATAGCGAAGCGCCGGGGATCAGCGGAAAGATGGAGATGCTTGAGAAAACCGTCACCGGTGCTTTCACAATCCTTGCGACGATCTGCGAATAGAACCCGCAGACAATGGCGCAGGTGATGGCAGATGCAAAGCCGGTGCCCATGAACAAGGATGCTGCAAGATAGGCCAGCCAGGCAATAAATGCGCCAAGTGCGCACAGCGGTACATGTTCACGCCTGACATGAAACCAGATCGCAAATCCCAGCGTTGCTGCAGTGCATGAAAGCAGCTGAATCAGCAGATTGGGATTGAGCATGTTCACATCATTGCCGCTCCATCCAGGCAGAATCCGGATGGGCACTGCAATGCCCAGCGCGATGCCAATTGCCCCTGTCAGTGCCGACGTCACATTGATCGTTCCCGAGAGCGTATCCAGATGAACAAGGTCCCGGATGCCGTTTGTCGTCCCTGCGCCGCTGATGAGCAGCATGACCACGCCGACAGTAATGTAGCCAGGATGGTGTCCCAGCCCGAGGTGAACCGCGAAGATGATGAACAGTTCCGCAAGAAAGGAGGTGATAAAGTTCACAATCAGCGGATTAGTCTCCCGCTTTGAGAGCCACCTGCACATGAATGTGATCAGCACAGCCGCCAGAAAAGCAGTCGCTGCATCCTCAATGTCGCAGTTGAAAAAGATGCCGAATCCGACCGCTGCAAGGATGCCGGCAAAGTAATGCCGCCATGCAGGTTCAGGCGTCATCGTTGAGACCAGAGAAAACTGCTTTTTGAGCGTTTCGGCATCCGGCACGGTTGCACAGACCTCTCTTGAGAGATTGTTCAGCCGGTCCAACAGGTCAAAGTTAACTGAAACCTGCCGGATATGCCGGATCTGCGTCAGATGTCTGCCGTCCTCCGTCTGGACACTGGCCTGAATGTTGCTGGGGATCACCCAGATGTTGCAGGCATGAAATGCATAACTGTCACAGAGCCGGTACAGACTGTCCTCCACCCGGTGTGTTTCAGCACCGGACCGCATCATGGCCACGCCGATATCCAGAATCAGTGCCAGTATTGTTTCGCTCTCGCCGCCCGTCATTTAACCCTCTCCCGCAAGAAAATCAGGCACCGGCAGGGTCTGTCCCACCGGTGCCGCTGATATGAACAGCTATTCGTCCGTCTTCGTTTCTTTTCCGCCCTCAATGGATGCCAGAACGCCAAGGGCGTAAACCGTCTGACCGTCCACGTCCTCTCCAAGCACGCGGATCATGTAGATAAACGGTTCCTCCCGGGCAATGATCATGGACCCGGCATTTCCAAGATAGAACGTTGCCGGCAGCGGTCCTATTGTAAATCCGGTAATCCGCTGCGGAACCCAGTCAGAACCGAGGAGCGCTTCCATGTAGCCCTGAGGCCAGGCAACCACTGTCTGGACTGTCCGGCCGTCGCTCATGGTATAACTGTCCGTGATCTGCACACACGCCTGATCCCGGACCATTCCCTCAATCCGCTGCTCATCCACAAAGGACACACCGCTCAGGATGATATGAGGCACATCCTCATCCGCGACAGGCATCTGCTCCGGAAACAGTTCCGAAAGCAATGTGCCAGTTGAATGAGTTTCCCCGCCGTCCTCCGATGGCGCCGACTGATATACCATAAAGCCGTAAAAGAGCGCTGCCACAGCAAGTGCCAGAATGAGTGCAACCAGATGCGCAATCAGTGTTCCAGGGGTCCATTTGCGATGCCGTTTCATGCCGTCTCCGATTCATCCGCCGCAGCTGCCTCAGCTGCAGCCTCAGCCGCTTCCCGGATCTCCGCCAGTTCGCTTTCTAGTGCATCCACAAACTGCCGTGCCACACGTGGGGAGCGCCCGCCGTGCGTCAGCGTCCACGCCCTGGCCCTCGGCATGATCTCACCCCAGTCAACCTCCATATGCCTGTTTTCAATCAGGCTCTGGCAGATGCTGAAATACTGCTCCTGAGACGGCTCCTGGAAAGTCAGGCGGATGTCAAAGCGGTCCGCCAGTGAAAACTTCTCCTCAAGTGTGTCCCTCGCGTTGACATCATCCTCACGTTCTGAGAACGACTGCTTCACGATATTGCGCCGGTTGCTGGTCGCGTAAACCACAACATTCTGAGGCCGCACTTCAAGTCCGCCCTCAAGCACTGTTTTCAGCGCTGTATACTCCGGGCACGAATCATTGAAAGCCAGGTCATCCACAAAGACAATAAACTTGCAGGGCTGCTGACGGAGCAGCACAAAGATTTCCGGCAGATCTGTCAGGCACTGGGGGCGGACTTCCACAATCCGCAGGCCCTCCTGCCAGTAATCATTGAGCAGCGCCTTGACAGAGGCTGACTTGCCGGTTCCTTTGTCACCGTAGAGCAGAATATTACCGGCATTCCGTCCCTGCAGGAGGCGTTTCGTGTTTTCCACCAGCACCTCATGCTGCTTTTCATACAGAATGAGATCTGACATGTGAATCGGGTCCGGCTGCGCAACGCCGCGCATCCCCTTGCCGCCCTGCTCCCAGGTAGCCGCCGCATATTTGGCGAACACGCCTGTTCCCTGACGCCTGAAAAAGTCAATTACATCCTGAACACCGTCACCCGAAAGCATCCGGCAGTTCACCCGGTCATCATAGCTGCTGCCCCGATACTCCGGCTCCCAGACCGGCAGGCGCACCGCCGTACCGCCCGGCATGCCGGCACGTTCGCAGAACAGAAGGAACAGTGCCGGTTCAATGGTCGTAAGTTGCCCGAGCACATCCAGATCATGACGAAGGCCACTCATCATGCTGTACGGCAGCTGTTCATTTTTCGCGCAGATCCGCGCGACCGCGCTGTCCGAATAAAGGATATTTTCAAGCACTTCCTGCCTGAATCCGCTGTGCCCATGTGCGATGGTATCCAGCCACGCATTGTACACCTGACAGTAAGCCTCAGTCAGCTGTTCCTCGTCCGACCGGTCATCCACACAGGCCAGACACAGCTCAATCAGCGCATTCACTGCCGAGATCGTCATACAAAAGCGCAGGGCGGTCATACAGTTGAGATCCAGAAGCAATGTTCTGATATCCTGAATATCCATGATTCCTGCCTCCTTCTCGCGGGAAAGTCTGGATGCTGCCGCCTGCACGAGGCGGGAATGCCATGCGGCATTCCCGCCGGACAGATCGGCTGCACAGTTCTTTCCCAAAGCATTGGTTCATCCGCCGGCATATGCTGCCGGATTCACATTACATCCGCTCAGGCGCTTCCACACCAATCAGGTACAGTCCGGTCGCCACAACTTCCTTCACCGCTCTGGTCAGCATAAGACGTGCTGCCGTGCCGGCCGGGTCGGATTCATCCATAATCCGGTGTTCAAAGTAGTACTTGTTATATGCCTGCGCAAGCTGGGTCGTATGCCGCGTGATCATGGACGGTTCATTGCACTCCATGGCCTTGCGGACCGTCTCCGGGAACCTGCTGAGGTTCATCAGGACATCCTGCGCCTCATCATCCGTCACCGCGCTGTAGTCCGGCTCGCTGAGCTCAAGTTCTGCTGCCTTCCTCAGTACCGAGCAGCAGCGTGCATGCGTATACTGCACATACGGACCGGTCTCACCGTCGAAGTTGAGGGCGCGCTCCCAGCGGAAATCAATGTCCTTCATCCGGTCATTGTGGAGATCAAAATACACCACCGCGCCGATGCCAACCTGTCTGGCTACCTCGTCCTTGTTTGGCAGATTCGGGCTCTTCGTCTCAATGATCTCGCGTGCCTTCTCAACCGCCTTATCAAGCAGTTCATCCAGATAGACCACATAGCCCTCGCGGGTGGACAGTGCCTTTCCCTCATAGCTGACCATGCCGAAGGCCACGTGTTCCATGCCCTCGCTCCAGTCGCAGCCCATGAGATCGAGCACCTTGAACAGCTGCTTGAAATGCAGATTCTGCTGATAGGCAACTACATAAAGCGCCTTGTCAAAGTGGTAGGTATTGTGACGATAGAATGCCGCTGCAAGATCTCTGGTAATGTAGAGCGTCGCGCCATCCGAACGCATGATGAGCGCCGGCGGCATACCATATGCTTCGAGGTCCACAACCTGGGCACCCTGGGACTCAACCAGGAGGCCGTCCCTGCGCAGCTGCTCAATAACCGGCTCCATCTTATCCGAATAAAAGCTCTCACCGGCATAGGAATCAAAGCTGACGCCGAGCAGCTCATACACCCGCTGCGCGTCCCGAAGCGTTACCTCTTTAAACCAGGTGAAAATCTCAAGCGCCTCAGGATCCCCGTCCTCAATGCGCTTGAACCACGCACGGCCCTCGTCCTCAAGAGACGGGTCCTTCTCCGCTTCGTGGTGAAAACGGACATACAGATCCACCATGCCCTGGACGCCGGCCTTTTCAACAGTTTCCCTGTCGCCCCACTTTTTGTAGGCACAGATCATCTTGCCGAACTGCGTTCCCCAGTCGCCAAGATGGTTAATGCCGACCGTCATATAGCCATTGAAGTCATAGATCCGCTTAAGGCTGTTGCCGATCATGGTCGTGGAGAGATGACCAATATGAAAGCGCTTGGCAATATTAATGGAAGAATAGTCAAGACACACTGTCTTGCCCTTCCCAATCTCACTGCTGCCCCAGCGGCCATTTGCAGATATGACAGCGCTCAGGATGCCGCGGGCAAGATTCTGCCGGTCCAGGAACAGGTTCAGATATCCCCCGACTGCCTCTACCTTTTCGCAGAGTTCAAGTTTCTTAACAGACTCGCACAGCTGAGCAGCGATCATCGGCGGCGCTTTTCTGAAAACACGCGAGAGTTTGAAACAGGGCAGAGCATAATCGCCCAGATTCTTCTCCGGCGGGATTTCAAGCATGCCGGCAATATCCTCCTGCGTCAGCGCGCAGTCCGGAAAACATGTCTTTATACAGCTGATCAGACCCTCAGCCGTCAGTTGTCTCATATCCATAAGAAGAGATTTCCTCCTTCTTCATCCGCCGTCCAGTCACGCCTCAGCATTTCCCCGAATGCGCTTTTCCCACGCTGACCCATATCCTGCAGCGTCCGGCATCCAAACGGCACTTCTTATCTCACTTTGGTAGAATCGCAAGGTATTGTAGCAGATGTCCAGCAAATTGACAATTACCAAAGGTGCTGAAATTTTCACGTATTTCCGCATCTTCATGCGGAAATGTTCCTGATCCGACTCTCACGAAAAGCATCTCATGTCAACTTTTTCATTCGTTTCAGTTGACATATTTCAATATCAGTGGTACTCTGATTATGTCAACTTTGCAATCGAATTAAGTTTACATGCATTAAGAGGCTTTATATGTCAAAACGGAACAATACCCGCAGCATCGCCATTACCGCCTTTTTTGCGGCCCTGACCGCCGTCTGTTCACAGATCCAGATCCCGCTTCCATATGTCCCCATTAACCTGGCACTTCTGTCCGTTCACCTGTCCGGCGCACTCCTGGGCAGCCGACGTGCCGCACTGGCTCAGATCGTCTACCTGCTGCTCGGACTTATCGGTCTTCCCGTCTTTTCCGGTTTCACCGCCGGTCCGGGCATCCTGTTTGGAAAGACAGGCGGGTACATGCTCGGCTATGTGCTGTGTGCGCTCATAGACGGGCACATTGTCAGGACAAAAGATGCCGCGCCGTATGTGATGATGCTTCATATGCTTGTCGGAACGATTGTCTGCTATTTCTTTGGGACCATCTGGTTCATGGTGCTCACCCGTATTTCACTGGCGCTCAGCCTGTCTTACTGTGTGATCCCTTTTATTCCAGGTGACATAATCAAGATCATTGTATCTGCCCTCCTCGCAAAGCGCCTTGCCCCGCAGATGCAGGGACTCTGATCCAACCCATCTGTGTCTGGATCCGTTCGCCAATTGCTGCGTCCGGCCATTCACGCAGTAAGGCATATGCACGAAGCCTCCATAAAACTCGCCACCAACTGCAGTTGGTGGCGATATTTGTGCATCTCAGTGTATGAACGAGGCATTTCCCGGGGGTACGCCTCACTGAGTATTTTCCCACAGGTCCTATGCACCGCCCGGATGGACCGTCTCAATGATGTAGTCAAACCGGAGTTCCTTCAGTTGGCGGATCACATCATTCACCGACTTCATATTGAATTTCTGCAGAATGCTGTGAATCTGTGTCTTTACTGTTCCGACAGAGACATACCGGTCCTCGGCAATTTCCCTGGCTTTCATCCCCTGATAAAGGCATTTCAGGACTTCGAATTCACTGTTTGACAGTCTGGTCAGGATGTTCAGTGAATACAGGAGACTCTGCTGTTCCTCCCGGACCCGTTTCAGCTCATCTATGATCTTCTCTGCGTATTTCGGCCGCAGGATAAACTGGTTCTGACTCGCGTTTCGAATGGATGTCAGAATCTGGCTGATCGAATCCGTCTTAATGATGTAATCCGTCACCCCTGCGCAATATGCCTGGAAAAGCAGGTCATCGTCCTCGAGAATCGTCAGGATGATAATCTTTGTGCCCGGCATCTCAGAGAGTATCTGCTGAGAGGCCGTAATCCCTGCTACGCGGGTTTCCATCTGGATGTCCATCAGGATAATATCCGGCCTGAGGCTCCGCGCCAGGCGGACCGCTTCCACCCCGGTGGACGCGCACCCGACCAGTTCCATGTCGCTCTCGTGAGACAGAATACCGGAAAAGTAAATGCGGACCTCGGCATTGTCATCCGCCATCAGGATACGAATGGGTTCCATCAGTCGTTCCTCCTCTCACGCGGCAGCAGAATCTCCACCTGGGTGTAATGCTGTTCTGGCCGGTCACTGCTGCTGATCCGCATCTGTCCAAGCTGCGCGTTCACAATGCGGAATACATACGGCAGGCCTATTCCCCAGTTGGCATTCTTTGATTTGGTTGAGACAAAGGGCAGCATAATCCGGCGCAGCTCTGACTGCGGAATTCCGGGGCCATTGTCGCGAATGGACAGGCTGACCCATTCCTGACTGGCATCCACCGTCACGGTTATCCGCCTGTCATCCTCCGGGGAAAGCATCAGCGCATCAAGAGAATTCGCGAAGATGTTTTTGAGTGCGCTGCGGGTATGATACTCGTCAATCACACATCTCGTCGGAAAACTGCTGTAATGCTTTTCGCATACGATCTCCTCCGGCAGCGGCAGGGAATCCAGCGCTTCATCCATCAACATCCGCATATCCACAGGACGCGCTTTGAGATGCAGTTCCCGGATCCGGTTCAGTGATGACGTTATGTTCTCCATTCTGCTTTTAACAAGATCGGACAGCCGTTCAAGCTTTTCAAGCCCTTCGGGTGTTCCATATGCCGCTTTTGCCTCATTTGAGAGAAGCTGAATGCTGAACATCAGGTTCTTTTCAGAATGCAGGACATCCTTGAGGTTTCTGTTGAGGTCCTCAATGCTCCGCTTCAGTGCCCGTTTCCGGAACAGCAGAACAAGCTCCCCGCTGAACACCCGGTTCGTATTGAGCAGGACAAAGCCAAGCAAGATCAGGGAAAACAGCGGATAAAACCAGGAAATCCATGCCGGAATCCTGACTGCACCGCTGAAAAACCAGAATCCTGAGCGAAAAACGGTATCCATGCGCTCGGCAAACGGTCCGGTAAAGAACATGGCAAAGAACAGCGCATCATACGTCGCCGCCATTCCGCCAAGCAGCACTGCCGTATCCGCAAAATAGGTGACCATATGCCTTGCATATGCCCCGGAAAGCATGAGTATCGGGGAGAGAATCATCAGCAGCACAAGGCATCTGAATCCGATATCCAGCCGGTGCATCCACAGGCGGTATCCGGCCTGTTCCTGCGCAGACCGGGCGTAGTAGTCAAGGTAGATCCGATAGGCATTTGCCGGGGAATAGTAAAGCAGAAAGGCCGCTGCAAAGGCAAGCCAGGCCAGTCCCGTGACAACCGTCCAGAACCGTCTCCTGCCTTTGTGTTTCAGGTTTCTGATGATCAGCAGGTTCAAAAGAAAGATACCGGCGAAGTAGAAAAAACACCCTGCATTCCGTATCCACTGCACGCGTCCGGCAGAGAAGCGGTTCCCGCCGATATACCGAAACAGACTGACCTCAAGGGCACGAAACGGAAAAGTGCCGGGCGGTGAGTAGGTGGATGTGCTGTAAATCTGAATGAGCACCGCAACTGTCGCAATGCACAGGCCGGCTGTCATCAGGAAAAGCGGGAGTCCGTAGCGGCTTCGCAGCGCAAATCCCAAGAGCAGAATGGATGAAAGGCCCAGTATGATGATGCTGAATGCCATACGCTGTTCCTCCCTCTCCGCCCTGTGATGCCTGTGCGGCCTTATGTGCTCATGCTATCACAGACGCTCCGTGTTTTCAATAGACGGACTTCCTTCAATCGTAATTCAGCAAAGGGTATATGAATTTTATACCCATTCCATCTGAAAAGGAACACATCCACTGTTTTTTCCGCCCGCCCGGACGATTTGAGTATACAGATTTTCTGACTGTTCAAACCAGACTTCCTGCCTGTATAATTTAGCCAGCAAAAAGGCACAGTTGCCTCAAAAAAAAGTTCAGGAGGATCTCAAAATGAGTAAGAAATGGATGACCATTCTGCTGGCCGCACTCATTGTGCTGTCCTGCATCCCGATGTTCGCCCTGGCAGATGCTGACAAGGTAGAACATATCGTTGTCTGGAGTGACAACGCACACGAACAGACGGTCCGCGAGAAACAGATCGAAGAGTTTAACGCGACCATCGGCAAGGAACTCGGCATCGTCATCGACTACACGGTGTACGGCACCGACTATTCAAACACGATCAACATCGCGCTCATGGCCAATGACGGTCCCGACCTCTTCCGTCCGTCCAGCAACACCTTTGCCGGATATGTGGAAGCAGGATACGCTGTCCCGATCTCCGATCTTGAAGGCAGCGAAGCGCTTCTCTCCCTCTACAACACGGATGAACTTGTCGCCGGTGACCAGCTCTTTGACGGCAAAGTCTACACCCTTCCCTACAGCCTGCAGTCCTACAAGATGATCATCAACAAGGACCTGTTCGATCTTGCCGGCATCGCAGAGCCGCCCAAGACCTGGGATGAGGTTCGTGAGGATGCACGCCTGATCACCGAGGCTGCCAACGGCAGCGCCTATGGCTACTTCCTCGCGCTCCAGAGCGGCTGGTGCCAGGATCACTACATTTACAGTGTCAATGCCGCGTCACTCGGACATTTCGGCTTTGACGCCGTCAATGGCCGTTACGGCTATTCTGATGGACTGCCCATCATCAGCAATCTTCTCGGCATGATCGAGGACGGCTCCATGTTCCCGGGCTTTGAGAACCTTGACGCGGATACCGCCCGTGCTCAGTTCGCAGCCGGACGCGTCGGCATTGTCATGGCTGCAAGCTTCGACGTTGCCGTCTACACCGAGCAGTTCCCCGCCGTCTGCAACTGGATCGTCTGCGATCCGCCGGCCATCTCCGCCGATGGATACGAGTACAAGGAAATGGTTACCGCAGTTGACCTGCTTGGCGTTGCCAAGAAGGCACTCGACAAGGATACCTCAAAGGTCGCCAAAGTGCTTGAATGGTTCTACTCTGATAAAAACCTCGTCGAGATGTATGAGCAGGGCATGTACATCCCGTATCGCAGCAATGTCGTCAACATGGCCAAGGAATCCTCTGTAAAGGGCTGGAAAGAATTCTCCACCTTCAAGGATGACCAGTTCATCATCCGTATGGCAGATCCCAAGGGACTCCTCAAATACGAAGGACTCTCCGCCCGTGAGACACTGGGCAAGCTCCTCTCCGGCGGCTTCACTGAGGATGCCGCAACCGTTCTTAAGGAACTGGACGACCGGCTGAACACCGCGTTCGATGCACTCGATCCGGACGTCAAAGCCTCCTATATCGCGCAGCCCGGATATAAAGTCACTCGCGACAAGTAAACAACATAAATTCAAACGCACCGGCTGCTCTCAGCCGGTGCGTTTCATGATCGGAGGCGCCGCATGAAAACGACACCCAAGCTCAGAAACAAGGGATTGCAGCGGGACAACATTCAGGCTTTCCTGATGGTTCTCCCCTTCCTGATCGGCTTTATTCTGTTCAGTTACGTCCCGATTCTGTACATACTCCGTTACGCCTGGACCGATTACAACGGATACTCAGCTGCCAGTTTCACAGGGTTACATAACTTCCACCGCATCTTTACATCAGATCCCGATTTCTGGATGTCGCTGGCCAACACGGTCATTCTCTCTTTCTGCAAGCTGCTGGTTGAAATTCCGCTGGCGCTCCTGCTGGCCACGCTGCTCAACCAGAAACTTCGCTGCATCGGCTTTTTCCGGGTTACCCTGTTCATGCCAGCAGTCATTTCCGCCGCAATCATCGGCCTCATCTTTTCGCTGCTCTTTGCCTCCTTCAACGGAACCGTCAACACCATGCTGCAGAGTGCGGGCCTGATTAGAAAACCCATCAACTGGTTCGGCACCAAGTGGAGCGCCATGTTCGTTCTGGGTGTTGCCTCTGTCTGGCAGAACTACGGCATCAACATGATGTTCTTCCTGATGGCCCTGCAGAGCATTCCGCAGGAGATCTATGAGTGCGCTGAACTGGACGGTGCACACGGCCTCAGGAAATTCTTCAGCATCACGCTGCCCATGATCGCACCCATCTTCGAATCAGTCCTGCTCATGGCCATCATCGGCAGCCTGAAGGTCTGCGACCTGGTCATTTCGCTCACCAATGGGCAGCCAGGCGGCACCACTGAGGTTGTCATGACCTATATCTACAAGTTTTTCTTCGGCAACTCCGGACGGAACATTGAAATCGGATATGCCTCGGCCATGTCTGCAGTGACCGCCGTATTCCTCGGTCTGGTCACCTTCGTATATGTCCGCGGCACCCGCAGAATGAAGGAGGTGTAACGCATGAAACGCGGAAAGCTTCTCAGCCACAGCGCAATTTACCTGTTCCTGGCGGCGTTTTTCCTCGTCTCCTTCTTCCCGGTTCTCTTTACGTTCATGTCCTCCCTCAAGAGCAATATGGAGATTCTGACCACAGGTAATTCAATCTTCCCAAAGACGCCCGTCCTTGACAATTATGTAAAAGCCTGGCAGATGGCAGACTTTTCAACCTACACCAAGAACAGTGTCTTCCTCTCCTTCTTCTGCGTGGTCGGCGCCATTATCTCAAGCACCTGCTGCGGCTACGTATTTTCCCGCGGAAAGTTTCGCGGAAAGGAATTCGTCTACTATCTGATGATCTCCTCCATGTTTGTATCCCTTGGTACCCTGACGCTGTATCCGCTCCTCATGATGATGAAAGTAGTCGGTCTCAACAAAAGCCTGTGGGGCGTTATCATCATCCGCGTATTTGGCATGAACGTCACCAATCTGTTCATAGCGAGGGGCTTTATTACCACCATTCCTACCGAAATTGATGAAGCGGCAAAAATAGATGGTTGCTCTTTTTTCCGAATCTATTATAATATTATCTTCCCCCTGTGCAAGCCGCTGATTGCAACGGTTGCCATCCTGGCTTTCCGCAGCAGCTGGAATGATTACATGCTGCCCATGGTCTTTACCATGACGGACCCAAAGCGCATGCCGCTGGTTGTCGGCATCATGCGGCTCAAGTCCTCAGGCGCAGCAGCGTCATCCTGGAACCTGATGCTTGCCGGCACCGCCATCTCCCTCATTCCCATGATGATCATCTACCTGATTTTCAACCGTTATTTTGTTGCGGGCATGACGAGCGGCGCCGTAAAGGGATAATAACCGCATTTCGTCAGGAGGTACCATGCAGTCCTATCTATATGAAACACACATGCACACCAGTCCGGCCAGTGCCTGCTCTGATACAAGA
>JAFSZW010000582.1 GCA_017458865.1 Clostridia bacterium | reverse complement strand
ATGACGCTCGCCCTGCAGGACCGCTACGGCAAAAATGCTGTTCTCAAGGGTATGAATCTCATGGAGGGCGGCACTACAGTTGAACGAAACGCGCAGATCGGCGGGCACCGCTCCGGCGAGGCTGCGCTGCACGCCGGCATCCGGAAAAAGCAGCAGCCGGTTCAATCCCCAGAAGAAGGTGATACCAGATGAGCAAACCCGCATCCGGGGCTGGCGCGGATCCCCGCATCGTATATGCCGATATCATTGACCTGCCGCACTGGCAATCTCCCACGCGGCCGCATATGAGCCTCTATGACCGTGCCGCTCAGTTTGGCGCCTATAAGGCAGTAACCGGATTTGAGGATATGGTCAATGAGGAAGCCCGCCTTACCGACGACCAGCAGGAACTCGGCGAGGCCGAGCTCGATCTGCTGAACCGGAAACTGGCACTCATCACTGCCGCCATCGCGGACGGGAAACATCCTCTGCTCACTTTCACTGTGTTTATCCCGGATGAACACAAGGCCGGAGGCAGATATGTCGACATCACGGATCCCGTAAAGAAAGTGGATGAAAATGCACGGCAGGTGTTCCTCATGAGCCAGACTGCAGTGAGCCATGCCAGCAGGGTGATAGACTTCGATCAAATCATTGCCGTGCATGGAGAGCTTGTCGATTTTCTGGATGACATCTGAGCGCACGCCCTGCCTCCTGACTGCAAACAACCCGTATCCCCGTCAAGGCAGGGCCAAAAAAGCAATACTGAGGCGTCCATTGCTGGACGCCTCAGTGTGTATATGGGGATTATTTGCTGAGTTGCAGATAGAGGTCGCGATAATCCTTGGCCGACTTCTCCCAGGAAACGTCAACCGCCATATCGCGTTTGACCATCTCATCCCAGCTCTCACGATCCTCGAAGTATACTTCCTTCGCACTGCGGACCGTGTTGAGGAAGACACCTGCATCATAGTCCTCGAACGTGAATCCGTTGCCCTCGTTCGTGTACTTGTTGTAGGGCTGGACGGTGTCCTTGAGGCCGCCTGTCTCACGGACGATCGGGATGGTGCCGTAGCGCATGGCGATGAGCTGCGTGAGACCGCAGGGCTCAAAGAGGCTCGGGACCAGGAGGGCATCTGCACCGGCATAGATCAGATGTGCCAGCGCCTCATTGTAGGAGATGTACGCGCAGACGCTGCCCTTGTGAATGCTCTCATAATACCTGAACGAATCCTCATAGTACACATCACCGGTACCGAGGACGACCACCTGGGTATTCTCGTCAATCATCTCTGCAAATGCAGCATTGACCAGATCCAGGCCCTTCTGATTGGTCAGGCGGGAAATGAGGCCGATGACCATCTTGTTCTCGTCCTGCTCAAGACCAACCTTTTCCTGAAGAGCAAGCTTGTTGGCTTTCTTCTTCTCTAGCACGTCATTCTCGTCATACTTGGCTGCAAGCAGCGCATCTGTCCGGCTGTTCCACAGTTCCACATCAATGCCGTTGACGATGCCGCGCATGCGGACGGAATGATAGCGCAGATGGGGATCCAGACCCTCTCCGTAGAATTCCGTCTGGATTTCACCGGCATAGGTCTGGCTGACCGTGGTAATGCAGTTGGCAAACGCCAGGCCGCCCTTCATCATGTTGGCGTCGTCTTTCCCCTGCTTCATGAACGGATAGTCAAAGACATAGCCCGGAATACCCGTCCAGTACTTGATATGCGGGATACCATAGATACCCTGGAACCGGAGGTTGTGGATGGTCAGCATGCTCTTCGCTTTCCCGACCGGCGTATTGGCAAAGTGCGTCCGCAGGTAAATTGGCACGAGCGCTGCCTGCCAGTCATGGCAGTGAACAACGTTCGGCGTCCACTCAAGATAGTTGAGCACTGCCAGCGCTGCCTTGGAGAAGTAGCAGTACTTGGGAATATCCGCAACCAGATCAGTATAGGGATTGCCCCAGCTGAAAAACTCCTCGTTCTCGATAAAGTCATAGGTCACGCCATCCATGACGAGTTCCATGATACCGACGAAAAATGTCTTTCCGTCCATGCACAGGTCCATCATGAAAGAGCCGCGGTAGACCATCTGATCTCTGTACTTCTGCGGAATGCAGCTGTACTTGGGCAACAGCACGCGGACATCGCAGTTCTGTTTGATCAGAGCACGCGGCAGCGCGTACATGACATCGCCGAGACCGCCCGTTTTCACAAATGGATAGCATTCCGACCCGACAAAGGCAATCCTTAACGGTTCAGCCGCCTGATTGTTACGATCTTCCATATTCTGTCTCCTTTACTGTTTTGTCAGACTGTGTCAATGTCCGACTGGTTGAATATAGAATACACAATAATTCAGGCAAATACAAGAGAAATTTCCACCCGTGTACCGCAATTTTTCCGGCAATTATCCGGATCTGTCTTCACCCGCATTCGTTTCGGTGCACCACATCCATCCCGGGCCCCCGGATTCCGGATCCGGAAATAATCCTGATAAATGGAAAATGACCTTGTTTTCATCCTGTAAATTCGGTATAATTTTATACATCACATCTGACTGCAAGGGAGGAATAGATTTTGAAAAAGCTGCTTGTCCTTCTTATGGTATTGTGCGTATTTTCCATCGTCTCAGTCGCAGATGCAGGCGTGCATACGTATAATTCTGCCGTAGCGATATTTCCCACCAACTGGAGTCCGTTCCAGAATCAGACGAGTACAGATTACGAATTGCTGGATTGGCTGACATGCGGACTGTACACATTTGAATTCAACGATGATTTTGACGGCTATGTCATGGCACCTCTGGCCGCTGCTGATTTTCCCGAGGATGTCACGGCCGGTTACGTTGGCGCAGACTGGGATATTGAAGAAGGCGAAACCGCGCGTGCATGGCGCATTCCGCTCCGTACAGACCTCAAATGGGAAGATGGCACTGAAATTCATGCCGCAGACTTCGTCTATTCACTCAAACAGTTGCTGGATCCCAAGGCGCAGAACCACAGGGCCAGCAGTTTCTACACTGGTAACATGGTTATTAAGAATGCCGAGGCATACCTCAAGCAGGGCGTCAAGTCCGAAACAAGTCTTGCCGCTGTGAAAGCATCCGAAGGGGTTGAGACGACCGAGGCGCTGCTCAGTAAATTCGAAAATGAGAAGGGTTTCATCAACTGGGCAAACTCCTATGGCGATACCTATGATTTTGCCACTGAAACATGGACTGGTTCTGCGGAAAATGCCGTCGTGGAAACGCCACTGACCATTCCTGAGCTGTATGCATTCTTTACCGAGGGTGCAGGTGCCGCGTTTGCAACATGGGCATCACCGGAGCAGCTGATTGAGTGGGCTGATAATGAGCTGTTCATCAGCTACGTTCAGTTCCCGGATGCCATGACATTTGATAAGGTCGGCATGTTCGCTACCGGCGAGGATGAACTGACCATCATTCTCGCAAAAAAGCTGAGCGGATTTTATCTCTATTACAGCCTGGCCAGTGGCTTCCTTGTCAATCAGTCGCTGTATGAGAAGTGTGCCAGTGAGCGGGACGGTGTCTATAACAATACCTACTTCACATCACTGGATTCCACTATATCCTGGGGGCCATACAAACTCACCAGTTTCCAGTCTGACAAGGAATACGAACTGGTCCGCAATGAGAACTGGTTCGGCTTTAATGACGAGAAATATGAGGGCCTGTATGAGACAGACCGTATGGTTGTCAAATATGTACCGGAACCCAGCACGCGCATGGAAATGTTCCTGAACGGCGAACTGGATTCCGTCGCGCTGGACCGCGACCGCATTGAGGAATACGCCACATCCGACTATACCTATTACAGTGAGGGTGACTCCGTTTTCGCCATGGTATTCAATCCTGATTTTGGCGCACTCAAAACAGCCGAAACAAACGCGGGCAGCAATATCAACAAGACCATTATCACAGTCAAGGAGTTCCGCATGGCCATGTCTCTTGCCATGAACCGCGCGGAGTTCTGTCTTGCCGCCAGTCCGACAAATCAGCCGGCATTTGCCCTGTACGGGTCTCAGATCGTATCCGACCCCGAGGCAGGCGAATTCTACCGGACAACCGATATAGCCAAGCAGGTTATCGTCAACTTCTGGGGCCTTGAGGATGAAATCGGCGATGGGAAGCTGTATGCAACAGTAGATGATGCCATTGACTCCATCACCGGCTACAACCTTGAAATGGCCAGGGCGTATTTTGACCAGGCATATGACATTGCTGTGGAGCAGGGACTCATGGATGACGATGATATCGTGCAGATCATGATCGGCACCTCAAATGCCTCCTCTGTTTTCAACAACAACGGTTACGATTTCATCGTCAACAACTACACTGAGGCAGTCAAGGGCACGAAGCTCGAGGGCAAGCTGACTTTCAGCCGGGATGCGACGCTTGGCAACGGATTCGTTGATGCACTCCGCACCAACCGTGTCGATATGCTCTTCGGCGTCGGCTGGACCGGATCTACCTTTGATCCCTTTGGCCTGATTCAGGCATACGTTACAGATGAGTATCAGTATGATCCCGCCTGGAAACCTGCCGAGACAGATCTGACCATTGAGCTGGACGGCGAATCTTATACCACAGATGTGTACAACTGGTATGTTGGCATCACGAACAATGTCATTGACGTCAAAAATGCTACCGGCGAAACTGTTCAACTGGATGTTTCCGCCGATGCTACCAATCGTGTCTATGTCCTTGGCGAGCTGGAAAATGTCATTCTGCAGAACTACGACTTCATCCCGCTCATGGGTGCTTCCTCTGCGCACATGAAGAGCATGAAGGTCGAATATTTCCTTGAGGATGAGGTATTCCCGCTCTCCCGCGGCGGCATTGAGTACATGACTTACAATTATGACGACGATGAATGGGCCGCTTTTGTCACTGAACAGGGCGGGACGCTTAACTACAAGTAAACATCAGGGAATGAGGCAGGGCGCTGCTCTGCCTCATTTTTGCAGACGATCATCCAAATAGACTGGAGATAAAAATGGGAAAATATGTACTCAAACGAATTATCCTGATGTTTTTCACCTTTCTGATCATCATCTCAATCTGCTTTGTCCTGGTCAAGCTGCTGCCGAACAAGCCGGTCCAGCAGTTCGGCAAGGATATGCAGCTCATTGAAATGCGACGTGAGGCGCTTGGATACAACAAGCCGCTCCTTGAGCAGTATCTGATCTTTATCCGCAGATCCCTGATCGGCGGCGACTGGGGCGTCAGCGAGGTCCTGTATCTCGGCCAGGATGTCTGGCAGAAGTTCATGGAGAAGATGCCGGCAACCGTCATTGTCAACTTCTACACCATGATCTTTTCGGTTCCGCTCGGCCTGCTCTTTGGCATCTATGCTGCGCTGAAGAAGAACAAATGGCAGGACCACCTGATTTCCACGCTGGTCATCGTCTTTGTTTCTGTTCCGAGTTATGTCTATGCCTTCCTGGTCCAGTACTTTCTCTGTTTCAGGCTCAAGTGGTTCCCGTTCCAGATGAACGCAGGATACGATTTTTTCTCGCCCAGCACCTTTGTTTCCATGGTGCCGGCCATCCTGTCGCTCGGCTTTGGCACCATTGCCGGCCTGACACGCTACACCCGCGCAGAGCTTACGGAGGTCCTCACCTCTGATTTTCTGCTGCTGGCCAGAACCAAGGGTCTCACACGGGCACAGACGACCATCCGCCACGCCATGCGCAACGCCATGGTGCCGATTTTCCCCATGATCCTCGGTGAGTTCATCGGCATCATGGGCGGCTCTCTGATCATTGAACAGATCTTCGGCATACCAGGCGTGGGACCGCTCTACGTCTCCTCGATCACAGCAGCAACACCGGACTATAACTTCTTCATGCTGCTTTCAGCCTTTTACACATTTATCGGCCTGGCATCCGGCATCATTGTAGACATCAGCTACGGATTCATTGATCCGAGAATCAGAATGGGGAGTAAGAAAGCATGAACAACATTCCGAAATCCGCATTCGAATTTGTCCCCGAGGCGGGGCGGATGCATGATAAAAAGCTTGAAACAAAGCCTGTCGGGTATTTCCAGGACGCAATGAACCGCTTCGCCAGGAACAAGAGTTCCGTGGTCGCCGCCTATATCATCCTGGTGCTGGTCCTGTACGCGATCCTCGTCCCGATCTTCTGCGAGACCACCTACTCAAGGTCGCTTACGGATACCAACTACCTCAACTACACCAAACTGCCGCCGAAAATCCCGCTGCTGGGCATTGACGGCACCAGCAAAATGACGGTCAACAAGAGCCGCTACCTCATGTATGAGGCGCTTGAGGAGGAGACAGGGCTCGACGTCATCACGGACATCTATCAGGCGGATTACAAGGACAGCACTGCCGGGAAGAACACCTCATTCTATGACCTCCGCATCGACAACTATGCCGCAATGGGCATGGTCTACCTGACGCTGACCGAGGCTCAGTTTGAGGACCTTCAGGCCTGGCAGGACAGGACCGGCATTCAGGTCATCTACCCGGCCATTAAGGATGCCAAGCAGACCAATGCCAACATCTGGTACGATGCGGACAAGAAAGGCCAGCCCAAGCTGGACAAGTCCGGCAGCCTCAAGCCGATCTACCGGACGACAACGCCGGATGATACCACGTATCACTCTCTGCGCATCGCCAGTGACAATGATCCCGAGCACCCCCTTGCCTATACACGCGTTACCGGCACAAGTCAGTCAAAGTCCCTGGTAACCCGCATCAGCAAGTACACCTATTTCCAGTACAAATACGGCTTTGAACCCAGCTTTGTGTTCGGCACCAACGCCAAGGGACAGGATATCTTCACACGTCTGGCCAGCGGCGCACGCTTCTCCTTCCTGCTGGCTATCTGCATCAGCATTATCAACCTGTTCATTGGCACGATTTACGGTGCCATTCAGGGGTACTACGGGGGCACTGTTGACCTGGTCATGGACCGCATTGCGGATATCCTCTATGACATTCCGTTCATGGTGGTCACAACACTGTTCCAGCTTCACCTGGCCAATAAGGTTGGTGTCATTCCCGCCCTGCTGTTTGCCTTTGTGCTGACCGGCTGGATCGGCATGGCTGCCCGCGTGCGCATGCAGTTCTATCGGTTCAAGAATCAGGAATATGTCCTGGCCGCCAGAACGCTCGGCGCCAGAGACTGGCGTCTCATGTTCAAGCACATCTTCCCGAATTCGCTCGGCACCATTATCACCGGTTCCATCCTGGTCATCCCGGGTGTCATTTTCTCAGAATCCTCGCTGACCTACCTGGGGATCATCAACCTTGAATCGTCCACCATGACCAGTGTCGGCACGATGCTGGCAAACGGCAAGGATTACCTGTCTACAGATCCCTACATTATCTTCTTCCCTGCCCTGTTTATTTCCCTTCTGGAAGTCTCCTTCAACCTCTTCGGAAACGGCCTTCGCGACGCCTTCAATCCCAGCCTGAGAGGAGCCGAATAAATGGACCAGCAAGAGTTAAAGCTGCAGGTACAAAACCTGCGTATCAGTTTCCGTACGGCGGCCGGCAAGGTGCAGGCTGTCCGCGGCATCTCTTTCGATCTGCACAAGGGCGAGACGCTGGCCATCGTCGGTGAATCCGGCTCCGGCAAATCCGTCACCTCCAAGGCAATCCTCGGCATCCAGGCCGCCAACGCAATCACCGAGGGCGGTGAGATCCTCTATGATGGCATGGATCTCCTGCAGATAGATGAGGCCGACTTCTGCCGCCTGCGCGGCGACCGGCTGGCCATGATCTTCCAGGATCCGCTCTCCAGCCTGAATCCCATCATGCGTGTCGGCAAACAGCTTACAGAGGCCATGCTCCTCAAAGGCCGCATGCGCCAGCGGAACAGCCGGCACGCCTTTGGCGAGCAGATCCATCTGCTTGAAACATACATGCTTCAAGCCAATGCCGGTGAAAAGGCCGAAATTCAGCGGAGCACCGAGCTTTACCGGAAACTTGAAACCGCTATGGGCGAGGCTGAAAAGCAGTACAGAGATGCACATCTTGCCGCAGAGGATGCGCTAAGCAGCCTCACGCGCATGATGTACCTCATCGAGAAAAATGCCTTCCGGGATGATTCCGGCGAGGGCAGTCTGCCCGGCAAAGTCCGGGACTACACGGCACACGCCCGGCACCCGCATATTCTGAGCGAGGCAGACGCTGCGAAAATTACAGGCGCACTTGATGAGGCCTGCAAATTGCTCGGCAAGCCCGTAGATGCCTCAAAAGGCCCGGAAGCCCTTAGCATTCTCACCGGCGCAAAAACCGTCCTGTCCAGTGCCCTCAGTCAGCCTACCCCCAGCTTTGAGCATCTGGCCCGCGAGAAGCATGCTGATATTCCCGAACACTTTCTGTCCGACTTCAGACCTCTGGCAGAAAAAGGCATAGCGGCTGCCCAAATGCGCGCCCGTACATCCCGCTCAAAAGCCATGGACGTGCTCCGCACGGGACTCACGTCGCTCAGAGATTCCGGCATAGAGGCCCTTAAACCCCAGGCAGACACGATGTGCAAGGCAGTTGAGGCAGCCATAGACCCCATTGATCCCGTAAAGGATTCCCAGGCCTGCACATTTGCCGGCTCCATGCGCAAGTTCCTGAACGCTTATGAAGACGGCACGAGGCACAATGACAGCAAGCAGCGAAAGTACGAGCGCGATACTGCGAAGGCAGAGCGCCGCAAGGCCAAAGGCAAGACCTGGACGGTTCCGGCGCCGAGCGTCATTGACCTCGATCTCGTGCGCAACAATCTGGATACCCTGATCGCCTCCATGCTTGAGCACTGGGAAAAGCGGGATCGGGATGAGGATGCTGCAGCAAAAACAGACGCCGTCATGGCCTCGGTTCACGAAAACGCTATTGGCATGGCCTCTGACATCACCAAATGGGCTGCCAGGGACAAAGCGCTTAAACTCATGGAAGAGGTGGGCATCTCCGAGCCTGAAAAGCGCTACCGCCAGTATCCGTTCGAGTTTTCCGGCGGCATGCGTCAGCGGATTGTCATCGCAATCGCCCTCGCGGCGGACCCGGACATCCTGATCTGCGATGAACCCACGACAGCCCTGGATGTGACCATTCAGGCTCAGATTCTGGAGCTCATCAACAAGCTCAAGGCGGAGCGCCATCTGTCCATCATCTTCATCACCCACGACCTCGGCGTCGTCGCCAACATGGCGGATCGTATTGCGGTCATGTATGCAGGCAAGATTGTGGAGTACGGCACCTCCGAGGAGATCTTCTATTCGCCCGCACATCCGTATACCTGGGCCCTTCTCTCCTCTATGCCGGACCTTGACACCAAGGACAAGCTTGAGGCAATCCCGGGCACACCGCCCAACATGATCTATCCGCCGAAAGGGGACGCATTCGCGGAGCGCAACCGCTATGCGATGCAGATCGATTTCGAGCAGCAGCCGCCGGAATTCCCGATTTCTGAGACGCACTGGGCAGCTACCTGGCTTCTGCATCCGGATGCCCCCAAGGTTGATATGCCGGAAAGCGTCCGGCGGCGCATTGAAAAAATGAAGTCCAGAAGGGAGGCTGCGCAGCATGGATGAACCATTGCTCAGAGTCGAACACCTCTGTCAGTACTTCGGGACAAACAAAGCCGTAGATGATGTCAGCTTTGACATCCAAAAGGGCGAGGTCTTCGGACTGGTCGGCGAGTCCGGTTGCGGGAAGACGACCACCGGCAGGAGCATCATCCGCATCTACGACATCACCTCCGGCTCCATCTACTTCAACGGGCACCGGATTGCTGCGGGCACCAAATCCTACAAGGACGCCATCTCTGATGCCAAAAAGGCCATGCGCGGTGCAGATGCGCAGCGCAAAGCTGAACTTGAACAGGTAGTCCGCGAAAACCGGAAAAATATCCGTCTGGCCAGACGGGATCACACGCAGTGCGACAAACTCTGCCGTCCCTATCTCAAGCAGGAGGTTGAGGCCAGGTACGAGGCGCTCATCAGCGCTGCGCCGCCAGACCGGCGTGACCAGCTGATCCGTGAGCGTGACTATGATCTCCGTGTCGCCGAAAAACAGCGGTACATCACCAAGATCCAGATGATCTTCCAGGACCCCATCGCCTCCCTGGATCCCCGTATGACGGTATATGATACCATCGCTGAGGGGCTCATCATCCGCGGCGAAAAGGACAAGGCAGTCATAGATGAGAAGGTCTACCGCATTCTGGAGCGCGTCGGCCTGGTCCGGGAGCACGCAACGCGCTACCCGCATGAGTTTTCCGGCGGGCAGCGTCAACGCATCGGCGTCGCCCGCGCCGTGATCATGAACCCCGACCTCATCATTGCCGATGAGCCTGTCTCCGCACTGGATGTTTCCATCCAGGCACAGGTGATCAACCTGCTCAACGAGCTTCGGCACGATCTCGGCCTGACGGTCCTGTTCATCGCCCATGACCTCTCCGTCGTCAAGTACTTCTCTGACCGCATTGGCGTCATGTACTTTGGCAGACTGGTGGAACTGGCCACCTCGGATGAACTGTTCGCTCATCCGCTGCACCCGTACACCCGTTCCCTGCTCAGTGCAATCCCCCTGCCGGATCCGTATTTCGAACGGACCCGGAAGCGGCTCAAATACGACCCACTGGCAGAGCATAATTATGGCAGCGAACAGCCCATCATGCGTGAGGTTGTTCCCGGGCACTTTGTCCAGTGCAGCCAGGCCGAATATGAACGGTACATAAAACAGATGCAGGGAGTACAGGCATGAGGCTGAAACGGCTCGTTTCCATTCTGGTCACCGTTGGCATCGGCCTTGTCATCGCTGCCTGGGCGGCAAAAATGCGCGGTCTGACTGCTTTCACCCCCTTTCCTTTCAAACTTCGATACGCCAGCGACGGCTGCTTTACCGCTGCTGTCATTCTTGGCGGCATCGGCACACTCGCCATGATCGCCTCAACCGGTTTTTTTGACATCTTCGCCTACGGCATATCCTCCCTGTGGTCGCATATCTCCTCCATCTGGCGGGGCTATGAGCACGTACGCTACTACGATTACAAAGCCATGCAGGCCGAAAAGCGCGGCAAAGGACTTGCCTTTATCCTGATCATTGGCCTGTCCTTTCTGGCCGCCTCAGTCCTCCTGCTGTTTCTGTACTACCATCTTGAGTAGTGCAGGGCAGGCTGAGCAGGAAATCTGTCATTTGAAATACCCTTCACAGCATGCACTTTGCCGACTTTGACAAACAATAAACAAGCGGAACCGGAGTAGAAATCCGGTTCCGTTTTTTGTTTCTCAGTCGCCGAAAAATGGATCAGGAGACCTCATACGCCTACGTCCTGCTCAAGCAGTTTCGTAACCAGGCTATCGGGGCCTGCCAGGTTCCCGCGTGCATGGATGGTCAATGGGTCACCACCGGCTGTGCGAACCGTTCCACCTGCCTCCTCAACCAGCAGGAGACCGGCAGCCATGTCCCACAGGTGGATTCCCTGTTCAAAGGTGATATCAATGCGGCCGCAGGCGGTATAGCAGAGCAGCAGTGAGGCGCAGTTGAATACGCGGATGCTGCCAAGCATTGGAGAAAGACGATTAAACCGCTCAACGGTCTGACGGCGCATTTCCATATCAGATGCCGGATAGCCAAATGAGAGAATCGCATCTGAGAGATTCTCCACAGGTGATACATGGATCGGTTGCCCGTTCAGGGTGGCTCCCTGACCCCGGGCTGCAGCGAACATTTCATCGCGGCTCGGATCATAGACTGCGCCGGTAATAATCTGTCCCCTGTGAAGGAGCGCAATGGAGATCGCATACTGGGGAATCCCGCGGATGAAATTGGTTGTTCCATCAAGTGCATCCACTACCCAGAGATACTCCGGCGCATCATCCAGCAGTTCGTCCTCACTGCGGCTGTCGAGTGAAACCTGTTCTTCACCGAAAAAGCCATGGTCTGGAAAAGACAACTGGATCACACCCCGGATAATCTCCTCACTTTTCCGGTCGACCTCAGTCACAAAATCAAACCCCTGCTTGCGGCTCACAGTGTGCTGTCTGTGGGTTTCCCCGCGGATCATGCATCCGGCCGAAAGCGCAGCCTCTTTTGCAACATCCAGGAATGTCATCTCCATCATGCCTTCGCTCCTTCCGCGGGAATCAGACGCAGAGACGGCTCAACCATTTCAAAGTGCACCTGATCACCCGGCTTGAAGACACCGTGCGTATGATACATGTAGTCGGCGACGGAAATGGATGTATTTTCACAGACAATCGTGTACTGGAACGTCTGGCCCATGTACGTTGCGCTTTCCACCCGGGCGGTAAACGGTCCTGTTTTGTCCAGCAGGACGTTCTCCGGACGCACCATCAGAACCGGCTGCTGGCTGCCCAGTTTTGCGCTCGCCTGTGCGTGGACTGTCTGCCCGAACACCATCGCACTTCCATCTGCATTCCATGAGGTGACGGGCAGGAAATTGGCCTTACCCATAAAATCGGCCACAAAGCAGCTGTCCGGTGATGTGTAGATACCTGTCGCCGTGCCAACCTGCTCTATGATGCCGCTGCGCATGACGACAACCTTGTCCGAGATCGCCATTGCCTCGCTCTGGTCATGCGTTACATAGATGCTGGTAATGCCGACGCGCTGCTGGATCTTGCGCAGCTCATCCCGCATGTATTCCCTCAGCTTGGCATCCAGGTTGCTGAGCGGCTCGTCAAACAGCAGTACGCTCGGTTCCGTGACGACTGCACGGGCCAGTGCGACGCGCTGCTGCTGTCCGCCGGACAGCTGATTGGGCATCCGCTCTTCATAGGGCTCAATCTGCATGAGTTCAAGCACCTGTTTCACCCGCTCACGGATCTCCTTTTCCGGACACCGTTTGATCCTGAGGCCATAGGCGACATTTTCAAACACATCCTGATGCGGGAAAAGAGCATAGCTCTGGAACATCATACCGACATTGCGCTTATTTGGCGGCAGGGCGGATACGTCTTTGCCTCCAATCAGTACCTTGCCGGATGTGGGAATTTCAAATCCGGAAACCATCCGGAGAATGGTCGTTTTGCCGCATCCGGAGGGGCCGAGCAGCGTGACCATTTCGCCGGGCTCAGCCGTCAGAGAGACATTATTGACGGCTGTAAAGGTTCCCTGTGTCCCATATGCCGGGAAAACCTTAACCAAATCTTTCAGCTGAACGCTGACAGCCTGTTTTTCACTCATCTTCTTCTCTTCCTCCTTGGGCCCTCGCCGTTCCCGTTGATCGCAACCTCCAGGATCAGCAGCGCAATCACGACAATCACCATCAGGACAACGCAGTATGCGGACGCAACGCCCAGCCGGCTGCCCTCAATTTCAGACATGATGGAAACCGTCAGCAGGTTCCAGTTGACCGAAACCAGGAAAATGACCGCGCTGACCGAGGTCATGGAGCGCACAAACGCATTCAGCAGGCCTGAGAAAAGCGCCGAACGCATGAGCGGAAGCGATATGCGTACAAAGGTTGTCAGGTTGTTTGCGCCCAGTACGGCGCTGGCCTCCTCAATGCTGGCATCCACCGCACGCAGACTGTTGCTGCCGGCCTCGACACCCACGGAAAGGGTACGGAAGACAAGGGCGGCCACGATGATGGCGGCGGTGCCGGTCAGGAGAATCGGCTGCGTATTAAATGACAGGATGTAGCCGATGCCCAGCGCAATGCCCGGTACGGCAAACGGAATCATGGAGGCAACCTCCATCAGCTTCTTGCCGATGAAACGCTTGCGCACCAGCAGGAAACTGATCACCAGTCCCAGAATAGCCGTAATCGGCGTGGCAATCAGTGCGAGGATCAGGGTGTCCTTCATGGCGCTCATGCCGCGCTTGAACACGAACTGATAGTTCTTGAGCGACAGACTCATATCCACGCCCCACGTCTTAACCAGCGAGATCCATACGACAGTGCCGTACAGCATCAGGATGATCACCGTGATGAGCAGACAAAAGAGGAACAACGGAATCACGATATGACGCTCCCGGATCTTGTGCACATTCCCGACAGGCTTGCCGGTAATCGTCACAAAGGACTTGCGTGCAATCCAGTACTTCTGGATGAAGAAGGCGAGCATGGCAGGCAGCAGAATGCTCAGTGCCATGAATGCGCCTGTCTTGAGGTCATACAGGCCGGTGATCTGCATATACGCATCCACCGATAGGACAGAAAAGTTTCCGGCCAGTACCTGCGGATTGCCGAAATCACTGATGGACTTTGCGAATACAATCAGCAGCGCGCTGAAAATGCCGGGGACGCTGAGCGGCAGCGTCACGGATGAAAAGACTTTCATGCGGCTGGCACCGAGTGAGCGCGAGGCATCCTCGACAGACCCGTCAATGCTCTCCAGCACACCCTTGAGATTCAGGTATGCCAGCGGGAACAACGCCAGCGTCTGGACGATCATCAGGCTGCTGAAACCGTACACGTTGTGGTTTCGGATGTGCAGCAGCGTTTTGGTGATCACGCCGCTGCGCCCGAACAGCAGGATCATTGCCAGCGAGATGACGAAGGGCGGCGACAAAATCGGGATCATCGCCATAAAGTGGAAAAACCGCTTGCCCTTCATGTCCGTACGCGTGACCGCGTAGGCGAATATATATCCGATAATCGTCGAGATGATGGATACCGTCAGGCCAAGCATCATGGAATTTCCAAGCGATCTGAAGAAGTTCGTGGAGGTCATGATGTGGACAACATTGCTGAAATCAAGCTGTCCATCCTGATTGGTAATGGTCGTATACAGAAGACGGACTATCGGAAGTATACAGAAGATAACAAGAATTACCAGGATGACGATGATGCAGGCGAGCAGGCCAGGCTGCCTGAGCAGCATGGCAAATTCCTTCCTTCGCTGATTACGCATCCTTTTGACGGCCGGGTTCGACAAACAGATCGCCCCTTTCCATTGCGAGCGAATCGCCAGGGTTTCAGCCGCTTTCATTGCCATTCACAAAGCGGCCTGAGAAAAACCGGGGGACGGAACCGGCGTGGTACCGTCCCCCGAAACAGGTCGGAAACTTATTTGATTACATCATCACGGGTGCGGACTTCACGCTCGAAGCGCTCAACCAGCTCAACCTTGTGATCGCCGGACCAGATGAAATCATAGTCGATCAGATTCAGCTGATCCATCGGAATCATCGCAGCGTTGACAGGCACGTTCTTGCTGATCGGATAACGGTAGAACTGCTCGGTTGCCATGGTCTGGCAGGTATCGGACAGCATCCAGTCGATAAACGCATGTGCTGCATCCACTTCATTTGCAGGTCCGCCCTTGACCATGGATACGCAGGTCACCTCATAGCCGGTACCCTCACTCGGGTAGGTGATAACCAGCGGATAGCCCTCAAGGATCGTTGCCTGAGCGTCAAGATCGTAGCCAATCGCAACGCCGATCTCGCCGAGACCCGCCATGCGGTAAGGTGCTGCGCCAGCTTTGGTGTACTGAGCAATGTTGGCATCGAGCTTCTTCATGTAGTCAAAGCCTTCCTCAACGCCAAATGTCTGCAGCATGCCGGAGAACGCGGTGTATGCGGCGCCGGAGGTGCCGGGGTGCGCCATGCAGACGTCGCCCTGCAGATCAGGATTCAGCAGCTCTGCCCAGCTGGTCGGAGCCTCAATGCCCTTCTCCTCGAGATAATCCGTATTGCTGGCAAACGCGGTTACGATCATGGAAACCGGTGTCCAGACCTTGTTCGGATCAATCCAGCGCTCATCAACCACGTCCAGCTTGGGAGATACGTAGTTGTCGAGCAGGCCTTTGTTCATGGCACTGGTGTGGGTATCAACGGAGCCGCCCATGAAAATGGAAGCCTGAGGATTCTGAGCCTCTGCCTCGAGACGGGTGACAATTTCACCAGCGCCAAGGCGGACATAGTTGACCTTGATGCCGGTATCCTTGGTGAACTGTTCGAACATTTGCAGCGCTTCATTCTCAACGTAGCAGGTGTAGATGGAAACGGAGTTGACCTGCTCGGCAGACGCGAGAACAGGCAGTGCCATCAGCAGGCACAGAGCGATCAGAACGGAAAGCATGCGTTTCATAGTAGTTTCTCCTTTTCTTTACGGTCATTAAGATGTGCCGTGCTCTTCCTGAGCACCAGATGTGTGTCAAACAGTATGGATTCCTTCCTGCCGTCCTCCTTTCGTATCATTTTCAATAGTAACTCGGCAGCTCTTCGGCCAAGTTCATACCTTTCAAATGCTATCGTAGTCATCTCAAACCACGACAGCGATGCAATTTCAAGATCTCCACTGCCTGATACGGACAGGTCATCCGGCACGCAGATCCCGTGATTTCTGGCATACTCCATTACGCCGATTCCAATAGGATCAGTGGAGGCAAACACAGCGGTCGTATCCGGGTACCTGCTGAGCAGCTCCGGCATAGCCTCCCGCCCATATGCAATAGCATCCATCGTTTTGTGCGCCGGCATTTCCGGGAGCGAGATGATTCGAGGTTCCAGTCCGCAGCGCTCCATGGAATCCACGTAACCGCGCATCCGCTCTCTGCCAATGTCTGTATTGAGGAGAATATGACAGATGCTGCGATGTCCCAGTCCGGTGAGGTGCTCAACCATCCGGCACGCTCCGCCGTAATGGTCCGCATCGACATACGGGATTTCACTGGTCTCAGGCGGGCGGCGGCGAAGCGCAACGACCGGAATCTCTGTCCGTCTGAGCAGCGTAAGCAGTTCCTCCGACCACTCTTCCGGCGTGATGATAAGCCCGTCAAATCGCATCTCCCTCGCGTACTGGACAAAATCCAGCATCCGTTTCGGGCTGCGGTTAAGACTGCCGTAGATCAGCGTATAGCCATTCTCCAGCATGCAGCGCTCCACACCGTAGGCATTGTCAGAAAAGTAGGAGTCCTGGATATCCGGTATCGTCAGTCCAATCGTCCTTGTTGAAAGACGGGAAACATTTCGCGCCGCAGAATTCGGCACGTAGTCAAGTTCCCTGATCGCCTTCTCAATCTTCTGACGGGTCTCCTCGTTCAGGTCCGGATGATTGTTCAGATAGCGGGAAACGGTTGAAACCGAAACACCCAGATAGTTGGCTACGTCACGAATGGTTGTCAAACACATTCCCCTCTCTGCTTATTCGATTTCCGGAAACGTTACCGGTACCGTTTCCAGTGTATAAAGAATACCACCACAAAACCGTCCTGTCAACACATCAGAACACATATTTTTACAAAAAAATGACCGCCGCCGGGAAATGGAGGCGCTCACACTTGCCCGGCGCCTCCCCGAACGCAAAAAAAGGATTCCCGAACACTGTCCCGATGTGAGACACTGTCCCTGGAATCCTTTTTATGATCATGTATTTGGTCTGCCAGTGCCGCTATTCGATGGACCCAAACGCGGAAACGGCCTCATCCACGGTCATATGTCCGATAGATACCTGCCAGCCTGCTTTGCTGACCTGCGAGGCGGGCGCATCCATCAGGCCCAGCTCAGACAGGTTGATGCAGCGCTCCGCGCTGACTTTCTGGAATGGTGCGTACACACTGTCAAGAGACATATTGATGCACGGGGTTACCATTCGCTTTGCCTTGGCCATGAGGTTCAGTTCATCCGTGCTTGTCAGGAAGCGTATGAACTCGTTGGCCATCTCAAGGTTTTTGCTGTTTTTGTTCACACCGAAACCGATGGAAATGGTGTTGATGAAGTAGCCGCCTTCCTTTGTAGATGGCACCGGATGGAAGCTGTACTTGAACGGATGCGCAGTAAATGCCTCGGACTTGGCTTCTCTTTTTTCAGTGCCGGATACCGTATTGCCTGAGGCCAGCATCATCGGCACATCCCCTTCAAAGAAGCGGAGAATCACCGCGTCATAGTTGTTTTCAAGCTTGTCGCAGTCCTCCAGGTTAATGCAGCCATGACTCATGAAGTCTGCTGCCAGTTCAAGTGCACTGCGTGCGTATTCACCCGCACCGGCATCCATTTCGTTCAGGGCCTTCAGGGCTGTTTCATTTCCCTTGATCTGGCTGCAGAAATAAGGATAGAACATCGGGTAAAGCAGGTCAGACCCGCGGCTGTATCCCATGATGGGATTGGCATAGCCGGCCTTTTTGAGTGTCTCACAGGTAGAAACCAGTTCCTCGTACGTCTGCGGCACCGTCAGCTTTTCTCGGGTGAAGAGGTCCTCATTGACCAGCATACCATAGGTCGTGGTATATATGGGCACACTGAGCACATGCCCATTTTCATCCTTTTTCAGCAGTTCAGGACGAATACAGGAAAGATCGATACCGAGGGCAGAATCCGCCAGGTTTTCAGACGCAGCGAATATCGCGGCGCCATCAGTCCAGCCATCCATCCATGGATAGGTAAAGAAGATGTCCGGCGCTTCGCTGCCCGCCAGCGCTGTGGACAGGATTCCGCTGCCGCTCTTGCTGTACCCGTCCATAAAGGTATAGGTCAGCTTGACATTCGGATAGTACTTTGAAAAGCGGTTAAACTCGGTTTCAAGTGCTTCGAAATTGTTGTAATGCCCCGCAACCGTGATTGCGCAGTTCGTCGCAGTATCAAGCTTTGGCGCAAATCCTGCGCTCTTATCCGGGGTTGCGGGCGTTTCCTTTGTCCCGCATGCCGTGAGGCACAATGACAGCAGCACCAGCAATACCGCCAGTCCCCAGACTTTTCCCTGTTTCCTCATCGTTTCTGTTCCTCCTTGATCCGTTTGATTTCCCTGATAACCAGTTTCATATCAACCGGCTTGGCGATGTGTCCGTTCATGCCGGCAGCCAGACATTCCGCGACATTTTCAGAGAATGCATCTGCCGTCATGGCAATGATGGGAATGCCGGATGCCCATGGCCGGTCAAGTGCCCGTATGGCCTTCGTTGCCTCAATGCCGTTCATCACAGGCATCTGGACATCCATGAAGATCAGGTTGAAGGCGCCCTCCTGTGCCTGTGCACTGCGCTCTACGGCCAGCTGGCCATTCTCTGCCCGTTCAGTTTCCACGCCATGCATCTGGAGCAGCATGGAGATGATTTCCCAGTTGACGTCATTATCTTCAGCCACCAGGATACGCATTCCGGCGATGTCCGCATCGTCATCTTCCTGATCGGTGCGATTTGATTTGTTGCCAAGCAGTTCACTCAGCTTGTCATAAAGCGTGGACCGGAACAGCGGTTTGCTGATAAACCCGTTTACGCCTGCATCTTTTGCGGCATCCTCCAAATCCGACCAGTCATAGGCAGAAATCAGCAGAATCGGCACATCTGCACCAACTCTCGTTCGAATCTGTCTGGCCGCTTCAATGCCGTTCATGTCCGGCATCTTTAGGTCAAGTATCACTACCCTGTAGTCAGACACTGCCGACACTCTGTTCACTGCCTCAGTGCCGCTGCTGACCGTATCGGTTTCAGCACCGATAGAGCGCAGCGTATCACCTGCAGTCTGGAGCAGCACGGCATCATCATCCGCCAGCAGAACCTTTATCGGCGGCAGCAGCAGCTCATCTTCCTGCTTATCGGCGAGCGGAATATCGAGCGTTACGGTAAACGTTGTCCCTTTTCCCACCTCGCTCTGGCAGTCAATGGTTCCGTTCATCAGGTCAATCATCTGCTTGGTGATCGCCAGTCCAAGACCGGTTCCCTGGATGGTATTGACTCTGCTGTCGGTCTGCCTTGAGAACGGCTGATACATGCGTGCCATGAATTCCGGCGTCATGCCCATGCCCGTATCTGCAACCACATAGGTCAGTCGAACCGTCTTCTCCTTTTCGCCCGCCTCCTCGCGCATTTCAACGCATACCTGTCCGCCGGGCTCGGTGTATTTGATGGCATTGGACAGAAGATTGATGTATATCTGATTCAGCCGGAGCTGATCTGCGTAGAGATATTCGTGATCAAACTGGCTGATGCGGAAATTGAAGTCGATATTCTTTTCCTTGACCATCGGCTGGGAAATGTTCACCAGATTTTCGGCGCACTCCACGATGGAGAACGTGACGGGACTCAGATTCAGCTTACCGCTTTCCACCTTGGAGATATCCAGAATATCATTGATCAGCGTCAGCAGATGATTGCTGGCAAGATTGATTTTCCGCAGACTGTCACGTACTGCTGCGGTATCCTCTATATTCTTGCTCGCAATGGTTGTGAGACCAATGATCGCGTTCATGGGCGTGCGGATATCGTGAGACATCGTGGAAAGACAATCCGTCTTGGCCTGATTTGCCCGGTCCGCATCAGCGACTGCCACTCTCAGCCTTCTGTTAAACGACAGCAGGATGAGCAGGTTAAAGGCCAGCAGCAAAAGCAGGCCGAATGTGACAATGCCTACAATCGTCCAGTCCATAACCATGTGACCAAGCTCTGACCAGGATATCATAGTCAGAATGATCCAGTCGTCCGTAGAATTGACACGCGTATGGGCCACCAGGCTTTTCCTGCCTGTGGAATCATTGATTTCCATCGTGCCATGACCGCCCGTAACGCTGGCGATCAAACGTTCCATATCGGCATTGCTTGGACTGTTATACGACTGATAAAACTCAAAAAAGTTGGAATTCTTAAACGAATAGCCCTTGATGATGTAGTCACCGGCCGCATCAATCATCGCTGTTTCCGCATTTTTATACTCCTCCGTTGGAAAACTCCATTTTTTTTCAAACGAGGAGACAGGAACAAGCCGCAGCAGCACGGCGGGCTGCTGTTCACCCGTCCCGGCATCCATTAACGTGATGGGACAGCAGAAGGCGATAGACTGAATGGCATTGATGGGATTGGTATAGGTACGCGTCACATTCACCGTTTCGTTTTCCCTGAGGAGTTCATCAAAGCCGCGGCTGAACAGGGAAACATTCTCATAGGAAACGGTGTAATCCTCCGTGTTCTGGGCCCTGGGTGCAGTGGAT
>JAFSZW010000581.1 GCA_017458865.1 Clostridia bacterium | reverse complement strand
GCACGCTGTTGTTGATGTCAAGCAGCGTTACCGGATCCTTCGAAACGCACAGGCCGATATACTCGCTGAGTGCGCCGTAGATGTCCACCTCGCAGGAGACCGGGATGCCGCGGGATACCAGACGGCTGTTGACATAGCACGGCTCAAAGCCGAACTGGCTCGGGAATGCCGGCCAGCACTTGTCAGCAAACGCCACATACTGACGGGCGCCCTTGTGCTTTTCAGCCCAGTCAAGCAGCGTCAGTTCGAACTGTGCCATCCTGGCGCTCAGCTCCGGATAGTATCTGCCCTCGCCCATTTCCTTGGCCATATCTTCGCAGACAGAAGGAATGCGCGGATCATTCTCATGCTCACGATAGGAAACGAGCAGATCCAGTTCGCTGTTCTCCTCAATCTCTACGCCAAGCTCATAGAGGCCCTTGATCGGTGCATTGCAGGCGAAGAAGTCCTGCGGACGCGGACCAAAGGTGATGATCTTGAGGCCCTTCAGGCCCAGAACCGCACGGGCAACCGGGACGAAATCGCCGATCATCTCGGCAATATCATCAGCAGTGCCAACCGGATAGGCCGGGATGTAGCCCTTGAGATGACGCATGCCCAGGTTGTAGGAGCAGTTGAGCATTCCGCAATACGCGTCGCCGCGGCCGTTGATCATGTCGCCGTCACCCTCGGCAGCTGCCACGAACATGCAGGGGCCGTCAAAACGCTCGGCAATCAGGGTTTCCGGCGTTTCCGGTCCAAAGTTGCCCAGGAAGACAACCAGTGCATTGCAGCCCTCGGCCTTCACGCAGTCAATGGCCTTGAGCATATCCAGCTCGTTCTCAACCGTCACAGGGCACTCGAACAGGTCGCCGGTGTAGGCAGCCTTGATCGCGCTGCGGCGCTTTTCAGAGAGCTGAATGGGGAAACAGTCACGGGAAACAGCGATGAGACCAAGCTTCACAACAGGGATATTCGTAATCATGGGAATCGTTTCTCCTTTCTTTATTCAAACGTCTACCTGAGATCGTTTGCAATGTCAATATTTTCACCCGTCAGCACTGCGGCAGCGCCATCCTTTGCCTCACTTGACTCCGGATGTGCAAGCAGCCACTTGTTCCGTGCCCAGAGCCATGCATCCATGGCATTCGGTCCCGGAGCCGGGCGATAATCCGTATTGGTATTGAGCGGCAGCGCGACCAGTACCCGGAAGCCCTTTGCGGGATCCGTATGGCACGGTGCATAGTGCAGCGAGGTCGCATAAACCTCAACCAGCACGCCGGCAGGAACACGGAAAGCAACCGCTTTGCCGGTATCCAGCTTGCCGCCGTCAATATCGTCCATCTTTGCGAGCAGAAGGATGAAATCCTCCGTGCCCAGGTTAAACTCACTGTCCCGGTGATACTCGAGGCAGTTCAGTTTGGTATTGTGGCCATTGCAGTAGCCAAACTGATACGGCATGCCGCCAAACAGCGCATCGCCCAGCACATCAGCGCCCTCTGCGTTCTGCAGAAGCGGCTCAAGCGGAACGTACGCAGTGCCCTCCGGCAGCGGCGTCTTTGCCAGACCTGCCAGGATACCATCAAGCTCATAGCCGTCAACAATGCGGCCATATGCCTTAAACAGCGGATCAGTTACGGA
The DNA here is from genome assembly GCA_017458865.1 of Clostridia bacterium. Classification (GTDB taxonomy): domain Bacteria; phylum Bacillota; class Clostridia; order Christensenellales; family Aristaeellaceae; genus Ventricola. The sequence goes on along the minus strand of JAFSZW010000581.1, from coordinate 390 downwards.
ATGAATAACCATCTTGATCTCCTATCATGTCAATCACCTGCCGGTGCCCGGCGATGCCGGACATCCATTGCAGAGAATTCTGTTCCAGTTTCAAACGAAAACAGACCATGCAGTTGTTACTGCTTTGCCAGAGAGGCATACACCGGAGCGAGTGCCGGATAAACAGATGTATAGATCTGATAGTACGGCTCATACGCCTTGCTGTTTGCCGCGATCGGCATAAGCGGGTCCTTCTCCCGGATGATCTTCGCGCAAGCCGTCGGAATATCCGAATAGAGACCAACGGCAGTGCCTGCCAGGATGGCAGCACCTGTTGCCGGACCTTCTGCGTTCTGCACCGTCTTTACCGGCATGCCGAACACATCCGCCATCATCTGACGCCAGAACGGG
>JAFSZW010000002.1 GCA_017458865.1 Clostridia bacterium | reverse complement strand
TTCTGGCGGAATACAGCCGGGAATACGTGCTGACGTCCAATCGGGAAAGCGGATACGGGCGGTATGATTTGGTGATGGAGCCGAAAGACGCCGGAAAACCGGCTGCCATTCTGGAATTCAAGGTGTTCGATCCGCTGGATGATGAAAAGGGGCTGGAAGATACGGCTGATAACGCACTGAGGCAGATCGAAGAGAAACATTATGAAGCGAATTTGCTTGCCCGGGGGATTCCTGCGGAGAACATCCGGAGATACGGCTTTGCTTTCAAGGGAAAGGAATGCCTGATCAGAAAGCAGTGAGTACCGGCCATCCGGTTTACCTGCACGTCTACCCTGTACTAAAACCGTAAAAACGAAACAGAGACGCAGTATTTGCTGCGTCTCTTGTCTTATTCAATGCTCAGGATTTCACTTTGATTCGAACCAGAGCACGCTGCAGTTTTGCGGAGGCGAGCATGATCTCCCGCTTATCCTCCTTCGCCTCAGCGAGGCGCTGCTCCGCTCTGGCTTTGGCCTGCTGCGCACGTTCAAGATCAATGTCCTCTGCCCATTCAAATGTGGTGGGCAGAAGGCTGCAGTCGTTTTCAATCATGGAGAGCAGGCCGCCAATGCAGGCAGCGCGGCGCTTATCGCCCGTCTCGGTTACAATAACCGCCTCGCCCGCGCCGACACCGGCTACATAATTCTCATGATTGGCCAGGAGGCCCAGATCACCGTCCAGCATGCGAAGCCGGAGGGACTGCACATCGCCGTCAAACAGCTGACCGTCCGGTGTGCTGACCGTCAGGTGAAATGTACTCATTGCTTATCACCCTTTTTTGCCTTCTCAACCGCCTCATCTATGCTGCCGACGTACAGGAAGGCGCTCTCGGGCAGGTTATCATGCTTGCCTTCAATGATCTCCCTGAACCCTCGGACCGTCTCCTTGACGGGCACATACTTGCCCTCATATCCGGTGAACTGTTCCGCAACGCTGAACGGCTGGGACAGGAAGCGCTGAATTTTCCGGGCCCTTGAAACCGTGAGCTTGTCCTCCTCGGAAAGCTCGTCCATGCCCATGATGGCGATGATGTCCTGCAGCTCACGATACCGCTGCAGAATGCGCTGCACCTCACGCGCCACCCTGTAATGCTCCTCGCCGACGATGTCCGGGGACAGGATGCGGCTGGTGCTTTCTAGCGGATCCACGGCCGGATAGATACCGAGGGATGCAATCGCTCTTGATAGAACGGTCGTCGCGTCCAGATGCGCAAATGTCGTCGCAGGCGCCGGGTCCGTCAGGTCATCTGCAGGCACATATACAGCCTGCACCGACGTGATGGAGCCATGCTTGGTCGACGTAATGCGCTCCTGCAGCGCGCCCATCTCCGTCGCCAGCGTGGGCTGGTAACCAACCGCACTCGGCATGCGGCCAAGCAGCGCCGAAACCTCGGAACCAGCCTGGGTGAAACGGAAGATGTTGTCGATGAACAGCAGCACGTCCTGACCCTCGCGGTCACGGAAGTACTCGGCCATGGTGAGACCGGACAGGCCGACACGCATACGTGCCCCCGGCGGCTCGTTCATCTGGCCGTAAACGAGTGCGGTCTTGCTGAGAACGCCGCTCTCCTTCATCTCATAGTAGAGGTCATTGCCCTCACGCGTGCGCTCGCCGACGCCTGTGAAGACGGACAGGCCGCCATGTTCCTTGGCGACGTTATTGATGAGCTCCATGATAAGAACGGTCTTGCCGACACCGGCACCGCCGAACAGACCGATTTTGCCGCCCTTTGCATACGGGGCGATGAGGTCAACGACCTTAATGCCGGTCTCGAGGATCTCCGTTGAGGTTTCCTGATCGTCATATGACGGCGGATCCCGGTGAATGGGCCAGCGTTCCACGTCCTCCGGTGCCGGCATGTTATCCACCGG
>JAFSZW010000580.1 GCA_017458865.1 Clostridia bacterium | reverse complement strand
TAGACGGCGCGAACCGCTGGCAGCAGACCATCCATGTCACGCTGCCCGGCATCGCCACCACCATCGTGGTCCTGCTGATCCTGCGTCTTGGACAGATCATGGGCGTCGGATACGAGAAAATCATCCTGATGTACTCCCCCGCCACCTACGAGACGGGTGATGTCATCGCCAGCTACGTATACCGCGTAGGCCTGGTCGACGCAGACTACTCCTATTCCACGGCCATCAACCTGTTCAACTCGCTCATCAATCTGCTTGTGCTGTTCCTGGCCAATCAGATCAGCCGCCGCATCAGCGACACCAGTCTGTGGTAAGGGGGGACGGATATGCTCAAAAGAACAAGAGGCGAAAAAATCTTCGCCGTCTTCAACACCATACTCCTGGTTATGCTGAGTCTCATTTTCGTCCTGCCCATCTGGCATGTGCTGATGGGATCCATCTCTGACCCGATGAGGATCAGTGCCTATTCCGGCCTGATTCTGCATCCCCTCGGCTCCATGACGCTGGGCGGATACCGGCTGGTGTTCAGCAACTCGTCCATAATCCGTTCCTACGCCTATACCATTCTGTATGTGGTCGTCTCAACAAGCATAGGCCTGGTACTCAATATCCTTGCCGCCTATGTAATGAGCCGCAAGAACCTGTACTGGGGCTCGCTGTTTTCCGTAATCGTGCTCTTCACCATGATGTTCAACGGCGGACTTGTGCCGACTTTCATGGTCATCCGCAACCTCGGTCTGCTCAACACCATATGGGCCGTCATCCTGCCCAGTGCGGCGAGCGCCTACAATATCATCATCATGAGGACATCGTTTGCCGAAATACCGGAAGAGCTCCAGGAAGCAGCCCGCATTGACGGTGCCGGCCATTTCCGCATCCTGGTTCAGATCGTCCTGCCGGTCAGCAAGGCCATTATCATGGTTATCGTGCTGTTCTACGGCGTCATGCACTGGAATGAATGGTTCAATGCGGCAATCTTCCTTCCCAATGCCCGCACCAAGTATCCCCTGCAGCTGGTGCTGCGCGAGATCGTGCTCCTGTCCTCCGAGAACAGCATTGTTGCTGATGCGGACGGCCAGGACGTGAACATCTATCGTCCCCTGATCAAGTATGCCACGATCATGGTCTCCGTCATCCCGATGATGGTCCTCTACCCCTTCGTGCAGCGCTACTTTGTCAGCGGCGTTATGATCGGTGCGGTCAAGGGCTGATGTACCCAAAAAGCAGTTCACCTGAACTGCTTTTTTCCATCTGCAAAGCCGCATTCCCCATCCGACTTCCGAACAGAAAGAAGGCAGAGAAACCATCCGATTTGGGCCGCTGCCAAAGATGCCGGCACATAAAGAAAAGCAAAGCAGTTGTGATTGCTCTGCCCTGCGCCTGTTCAGCCTGCTAAGCGCTCTTCATTCCAGGACGCGCATGCCTTCCCTGTGCATGGCCCGCAAGAAGCACAACACAGTGCCCGTTTGTGACGGCGATCCGAGTAAACCGTTCCGGCAGAAAATCAGGATCCCTGCCGATGTTGTAACGCCCGGCAAAGTGTGTCAGATCCTCTTTATCGAAGGGCGTGTCACCGTAGACACTTGAGGATACCGGCATTTGCCAGGCAAAAGTGCGACGGATCCGGTAACATTTTACGTCATTTGAAGTTGTCCGTTTCACCCGTCTTATAAAGAAAGGAGCTGATTCCAAGTTGCTGTGCAAGACACTAAAGCCTTTCCCGGATCATTTCCTCTGGGGCGCCTCCACCTCTGCCTATCAGGTAGAGGGCGCCAACCATGAGGATGGCAAGGGGCCATCCGTCCAGGATATCAAGCGTGTTCCCGAGGGGACCTCTGAGCTGGATGTCTGTGCTGACCACTACCACCGGTTCCGTGAGGATATTGCCCTCATGGCCGAAATGGGATTCAGAGAATACCGGTTTTCCATCGCCTGGACCCGCATCATGCCCGAGGGTACGGGGGCGGTAAACCCGAAAGGGCTCGCCTTCTATGATGAGCTCATCAATACCTGCCTTGAGTATGGCATTGAGCCGTTCGTGACCATTTTCCACTTCGACCTGCCTGCTGCGCTCAGCGAAAAGGGCGGTTGGAGCCGCCGCGAGTCAGTGGATGAATTCGTGGAATACTGCCGCATTCTCTATGAGCATTTCGGCGACCGCGTTAAATACTGGCTGACCATCAATGAACAGAACATGCTCACCATGATGGGTGAGGCAATCGGTACTGCCCATCTTCGCAGTGATGTCAGCAAGCTCAAACAGCTCTATCAGGACAACCACCACATGCTGCTCGCACAGGCCAAAGCCATGCAGCTTTTGCATGAAATGGTGCCCGGCGCAAAGATCGGCCCCGCACCCAACATCAGCCTGGTATACCCGAAAACCTGCCGGCCTGCGGATATCCTTGCTGCCCAGAATTTTAATGCGATCCGCAACTGGCTGTACCTGGATATGGCTGTATGGGGATACTACAATCCCCAGGTATGGGCCTGGCTCGAGC
>JAFSZW010000579.1 GCA_017458865.1 Clostridia bacterium | reverse complement strand
TCCATGCCTTGTTCTAAAATCTCGTCAGCTTTCGTTCTTGCCAAAGCTCCACTCATGATCTCATTGACCTCCTTTTTTATGTTTTCATAGCCAACCATCAGGCGTTCAGAAACGCGCAACAGCAGCTCCTGCGTTAAACGCTTTTGATATTCAGTAATTGATCCCTGCTTTTTGAATGCTTCCAATCTCCGGTTTATATCAGTTAATGCGTCTTCCAGGTCTTTTCTTTTTTCAACATTTTCTTCCAGTTCATTTAGTTCATTCGCAAATCTGAACAAATAAAAAGGCAAAAGAATTAACAGTTTCTTCTCGAAAATTGTTTCAACAGGATAATCTGTAATCTTCAATGTGGGAACATAATACGACATTTCTTCTCCATCAGGAGAACGATGTGTAATCTTCATTTTCTTGGGTATGTTTCTATTGGGATGGAGAAAAATGACTGCAGAATGCGGATGTATCAGAATGACTTCCTTGTCTGTCACCTGTGCAGTTTCTATTGCAACTGATGAGTCATACTCAGCAATGCGTAATACTATCGTCTTATCATACCAGGCTTCACATTCGATAAGGTATGTTTTGGAAATCTTCTGATCAAGCATCTCAGAAAGTTCAACAACAGCATCCGATTCCCTTCTTGCCAAAGCACCATCTGTACGTTGAATAATATGTTTGTTGTTCCTTGAGACGATTTTTGCTTTGCCTGTGAATGCCTTTCCGAATGCTTCATTAATTAGAGGTACAACATACCCATCCAGTTTTGTAACCATTGAACTAAGGGCAGAGTCATACGTCTGCTCATTCGATAGCTTTTTATCCTCTTCACTTAACAAGTTCTTATCAATTTAGCCATTTTGATTTATCTTTCTCCATCGTCTCATATTCGACAGATCAAACAGATCAGTATTATGGTTCGGGATGATCATATATAGTCTTTTGATTGGAATAATTATGCATGTAGAACTTCAATCCAGAAATCTCCAGGAATGTGCTTGTTTTCGTGTTTTTTAAAACAGGTATCAAACTATTTTGCATCTGGGGCTTGAGCATCTGGCATTTTTATCATATCAGCCAGCAGAAATATCATTTCATAAGTTAGGAAAAGAGCATCTCTTGAATCCGCACCTTGCTGACAGACCTCTTGAGATCTGTTACTATAAGTATATCACCGATTGTAATTATAATCAATAATTCATCGAATAATTGTTTGTCCGGCAGTATAGACTGCGTTGAAAATAGCAAAGTTACATACACGTTGCATAAAACCGTCATGCTGGTTTTACGGGCATGGGATTGAAATCAGCGCAGGAATGCTGTTGCATGCAACCTGAGGACAGCAGACTTTTGAGCTGATTCACCTGCTACTGTTAATGAAAAAGGCACGCCACTCATACTGGCGTACCTGTACGGAGAAACTGGAAAATACAAATGGTCAGAAGCTGCGTGGTTTACCTGGGATACGTGCCCTCTCCTTCTACTTTTCCGGCGATTTTGACGATAGAAGCGTCTGGTCCGAGAGAAAGCGTAATCCCGGCCGGAACAGTCAGCACGCTGTCATTGAGAATGGTCGTAAACTTGGAGAGTTTCAGATCCCGGGTCAGTGCGAAACTGCTCTCAATCATGATCTGATTGCAGTAATCTGTTTCATTTGCAGCAGCCAACTGATCCTCTGAAAACACACCGAACTGGTAACTTGTTCCGGCCTTCTTTGAGGCATCGTCCGGAAGCAGCAGCGACCCGTTATACTCTGTTGTCCCTTCACGGTAGGTAATCTGAATCTGGGCACCGCTGATATCACCATCTCTTGCATCAAGCGTACCGCCCTGCAGATTGAATTCGGCAGTGGACTGAGGAATGCCGTTTGATTCGAGGTGCTGAATTGCCAGTTTGCCTCTGACAATCAACGTGCTGCCTTCGACGATGATGAGACCACAGTACTGTCCTGGGCCACTTGTTCCATCCATTGTCAGTGTTACACCTTCCGGCACCACAACCGTTTTGAACACCGGCATGGTTTCGGGGACCGAGATGCTCTCCGTAAGTTCAATCTCCCTGCAGGCATCATTGAACATTGCCCCCTGGAATTCCTCGAATGTTGCCACTGTAACCTTTCCCTCATCCGCAAGCACCGGGAAAACCATCAGGCACGCCAGTGCCAGAGCTGTCATCCAAAGAAACCGTTTCATGACTGGTACCTCCATTCTGTATTGCCTCCGAAAACCGGCAGGCAACATGAATTGTACCATTCTGCAGTATCAATATGGTGTGCACGATGCACACCATAGCACGAAACGGTATTTATAAGCGGGTATCGGATATGCCAATGCCGGCAGTCAAAGATGAATGCTCACTTGCTGCCGGATGCAAGATACTCAGATACCCTGTCTGCATTGGAAAAAGCAATGGCTGCCTCGCCACAGGAAACATCCATTGGACGGTTAACACCCGTCATGATGCTGTGCTCATCACACCAGGCTTTTGCAATCGTTATGCCCGGATACGCATCCGTTGCCTCCTTTAGGGCTGTCCAGTCGGCAACGAGATCCGGCCAGTAGACCTTTGTCACAAAATAAGCGAGGTAGTCGCGATTGACATACTGCTCATCACCCAGCGACCATGGCAGAAAATGCTCCGGATTTTCGATTGGCGGATCCACAGGGCTGCTCGTGCGGGCATAACTCTCCTCCATGCCGTAAACCTCTGTCAGCATGTCCTTGAGACGACCAACTGTGAAATAGGATGCCGTATCATCAAGCAGATGGGTCCCGTATTTTTCACTCAGATACTCAAGCGCCTCCCGTTGACGCGCCTCATCCTGCAGAACTGCAGGGATCACAGAGCCGTCCCTGAACGGGCTGTAAGTCAGTTTGTGATAAATGGCTGTGCCGCAGCCCCATGCAAGCACTCCGGCAAGCAAAAGCATAGCACACCGCTTTGCCATATGGCATGCCTGTGCACGCGGATTGGCCTCTTTGAGTGCCCGCTTCACCGCGTTCATACTCGAATAGCGCATATCAGGCGAAAAGGCTGTGCAGCGGTCAATGATCCGCTGGAGCGGCGGATAGAGCCGGATCTTTTTGTTTGGCCGAATGCTGTCTGTAAGCAGAAAGCGCAGGAGAACACCAAAGGAATAGATGTCTGCGCGGCAGTCGGTCTGCGCAAAGCCATACTGTTCCGGCGGCGCATAACCCTTCGTACCGAAGAAAAGGGTGTCAGACTCGGCGTCTTCTTTCACATGTCTGGCAATATCGAAATCAATGAGCGCAATGCTGCCATCCTGCCGGACAATGATATTCTCCGGTTTGATGTCGCGATGAATAATGGGCGGATTCTGCTCATGCAGATAGATCAGGATATCTGCAAGCTGCAGGCAGATTCCTGTGACGTCCGTCTCAGTGAACTCATTATCCCTTGCGTATTCATTGAGCGGTGTTCCGTCCACATATTCGCGAATGATGCAGTGCTTCCTGTCGTTTTCAAACTGGGCTGTGTATCCTGGCAGAGCTCTGTGATTAAGCCCCTGAAGCAGGCTTACCGCTTTACCGGGATTCATCCTGGCTTTGTCATAACACTTTGCGATAAACAGTTGTCCTGTCCGTTTTTCGGCGACAAGAAATGTCTCGCTGTACCGATGAGAAGCAAGGCATTCAAGCTGATCATACGCACTCAGGAATGCCTCCGGCAGATCAATCCTCTCAAACGCGCTGCGGATTTCACGGGTGCTTTTCTCAAGTTCAGTCACTTTTCCGCTCGCTTCCCAACACCGGCAGATCAAGATCATCCAGAATGATCTGAGTGTCAATCAATGATATGTGATTATGCAGGCAGTAAATGATGGCCGTATCCCGCCTGACCCGTGGATACAGAGGGCTCTTCCTGGCGATTCGAAGCATTTCCTGTGCATCACCCACATCCATGCCAAAACCGAATGCCAGTTGAATGACGGTATCCCTTGATGGATTTCGGCGGCCGGAAAACAGCTGATGACCGTAGGACTTGTCAATGTTTGCACGGCTGATAATATGTTCCGGCACCTCAATACGCTGCCTGCACATTGCCTGCAGATATTCGCTGAATGTCGGCAGGATCAGATTTTCCGCCTCCTGACTGAAAAACCGCCTGAGATTCTGTTCCTCGAACAGACGATCCATCAGTTCCTCCGTCTTCAGTCTTGTTTCGCTCATTCCCCGTCCTCCCTGAACTGTTCTGCCGCAAAGCACTTTGTACTGTGCTCAATGACAATAATGCATGTCAGATAATCTCTTCCACACCAAAAATATTTTGCCAGACTTTTGGTCTGTTTTGCGCATATTTCAAAAAATGCACCTCAAACAGGCAAATCCCCATAAGGTGATCTTAACCGGCTAATAACGGCGGGCACCTGATACGGAAAAGCCGACATGATTTACAATGGAAGATGTTCCTTTAATACGCTCAGGATAACGCCAAATTGGCGAACTGTCAATGCAGAGCAAAGAGCGGATTCGGTGATAAGAGGCTGAGCCTTGCGGAAAATCGCTGCGGGATTGCAAATTCCTCCATCTGCCGATCCTGCATATCCATGATGGTTCAGACATGTGCCGGATCTGTGCTCGGTTGATATGGAACACGTCAGGTCAATCCAGTGAAAGAGGTCCAAGGCATGGAAAAGCGCCTGTCAAGGGACAGGCGCTGGATGGGTTATGCCTCGGCTGCTGCGTTCACGGTTACACTCTGATCCTGCAGTTCACGCTCTGCCAGGATGTCCTCAATATTCTCCTTAGTGCGCATGAGGTCCTCCACGCTCATGGCGTCAAATCCCGTTCCTGGGGTTTTGACGGCAATGCCATGCCTGCGGAGAAATTCGTCCGCTTTTTCCTCGTTACTCTTGTAGATGGCAAAACCAACCAGGCTTGCACCCACGCCGATCAGGACACCCTTCAGTATGTTGCTCGTTGTTGTGGTCATGAGAAACGCCTCCTGTCATAATCTGGTTCTGTATATGGGGATGCATCAGAGGCCATGCCAGATGGAAGTGGACCTGAGTGCATCTTTGATTCAGCTCTGTGTTGATTCGAAATGGCGGATCAGTGCCGCATTGCCATGGCATCCAGTCCTTTGCGAAGCAAGGTGCCTGCGAAGCGGCCGGTGCTTGGTAACGCAATCGGTGTCAGTGTGACGCCGTCTGTCCGCTCCCGGACGGCCCATTCCGTCTCGCGTGGGTCACGCGGCAGAAGATGCCGGCCGAATGTCAGGCCCCAGGCCATGGCGCTTGCCTGCAGCGTGGTGCCCTTTGAAAGCGAATTGAGCAGGTAGACAACGGACATTACCTCGGGATCAAAGGATCCACGGGCATTCAGTTCTTCCCACCCGTGTTCCATGATTGCAGTCAGCGTCGTCAGCGTGGAGCCCCACCGGGTAATGGTCCGGATGGTGGAACCGGTTGCGGTTGCTGCCATGATCGCGTCAAGCCCGATTGCGGCAAGTGCCAGCCATCCGCTTGAATTCAGGGCAAAGCCCGGCTCCTCGGCATGCCGAACATGGATCAGCTTTGGGTTGAGCTGCATGGCGTACAGCCCGGCAATATTGCGCAGCAGGTCAAATTCGCTCAGTGTTGTCTGATCGTACAGGCACAGCAGTGTCCGGATTGTCGGATTGTATCTGTATCCGATCATACCGGGAATCTGCCCGAAAGCAGCCAGGTCAGCTGGTGCCTGTTCAAACTCGAGGCGAAGGCGGCCCGGGAGACTGCTCAGAATTGTCAGATGGAGTGCATTCTGGTTGTCATGCATGCCTGTGTCCTCCCCTTTTGCCTGTGTCTGAAAGCCGGCCTGGCTGTCTGCCGCGGAACTGCCGCAGCTTTTCGCCTTTTTCATCGTCCCTGCCGCCTGAATTCAGGAACAGCAGTCTGAGCGAATTGGCAACGACAAGTATGGTCGATGAGTTGTGCAGAACGGCGCTGGCCAGGACGGAGATATTGCTTGAAGCGCCAAGAATCAGACCCACCGAGTTGATGGCCACAACCATGGCAAAGTTCTGATGCACAATGCGCATGGTTTCCCGGCTCATCTTCCTGAGCGTCGGGATGGTCATGGGATCGTCTCTTGATATGACCACATCGCTCGTTTCAATGGCGATGTCTGTCGACTTGGAGCCGAGGGATATGCCAACATCCGCGAATGCAAGCGCGGGCGCGTCATTGATACCATCGCCCACCATGACAACGCTGTTCCCCCGGTTCTGCAGCTTGAGAACCGTCTCAGCCTTGTCCTCAGGGAGAAGCTGCGCGCTGTAGCTGTCTGTGCCGACAAGCTCGGCAATGAGCTGTGCCTGCCGCTCGGAATCACCGGTCAGCAGTTCTACATCGCCAACACCCTCGTAGCGCAGCGCATTGATCGCACGCCTGACGTTTTCCTTGGGCTTGTCCATGGCATAAAGCACACCGATAATCTCCGTATCCATCGCGACATAGTTGGCGATGCCATGTTCGGACGGCGTAAAAGGCTTTGACCAGGATGCGCCATTTTCCTGCATGTAGCGCATGCTGCCGACGCGGATGATCTTGCCGTCTACCGTTGTCCGCGAACCGCGGGAAACCTCGGTGACGACCTCATCATGCATCACCGGTTCAACACCCATCCGGCGGCCGTATTCGAGTACAGCCCGGGCAAGCGGATGCGTACTCGTCTCCTCGGCAGACATGGCCAGTGCAAGCACATCCTCCACAAGCAGTCCCTCGGCAACATCAAAGCGGATGATCTCCGGCCTGCCCTCGGTCACGGTTCCGGTTTTATCAAGCAGCACTGTATTGGCATTTGCCATCTGCTCGATGAAGGCACCGCCCTTGATGAGCATGCCCTGACGAACCCCGGAGTTGATCGCTGCTGAAAACGCAGTTGCCGTGGAGAGCTTGATGCCGCAGGAATAATCAATGACCAGCATCTTGAGCGCACGTCTTGGGTCCTTTGAAACAGCGTACACAACACCGAACAGCAGGAAATTGAGCGGGACGAGGTAATTTGAAAACCGGTCCGCATAACGCTGAATCGGCGCACGCTTGAGGGCGCTGGACTCGACCATGCCGATAATCCGGCTGACGACTGTCTGGTCACCAACCTTGTCTGCCCGGATGCAGATCACGCCGCTTTTTACAACGGTTCCGGCGAACACCTCGCTGCCGCTGTGCTTTTCAGCCGGGATGAATTCGCCTGTAATGGCGCTTTCATCGACGACACCCTGTCCGCTGACAACCATGCCGTCCACTGCAATCTTCTCACCTGTATGCGCGACAATGATGTCACCTTTTCGGAGTTCATCGAGATTTACACGCACAACCCGGCCGTCTTCCTGC
>JAFSZW010000578.1 GCA_017458865.1 Clostridia bacterium | reverse complement strand
GAAATGGGCGATGACATAGAGGGTGCCTGCGGACAGCTTCGAAGGCATTATCTTAAAGAATCGAATGAATGATGGACCACAGTTTAAAATGGTTTAGCTCTATACTGACCTATGGTAGGTCAGATAAAACCAGTTTCACCGGGGAGGAAAGAGCATGAGAGGAATCCTGCGGACGGATACCGGACTTGTCAGAACAGGCAATGAAGACAGTGCATGGATGGACGAGGAAAAAGGTATCTTTGCTGTGGCGGATGGCATGGGCGGTCATCTTGCCGGCGAGGTTGCCAGTGCACTGGCAATAGATGCCGTCAGGAAACTGGCAGGCCAGGAGCTGCAGCCGGACGTGCTGTCGCTCGAGACAATGGTCCGCGAGGCGAATCTCTCCATTGCCAGGCACGCCCAGGAGCATCCTGAGTGCAGCGGCATGGGAACGACGCTTGATATGCTCTGGGAGAACGGACGGTATGTATTCATCGCACATGTCGGTGACAGCCGGATCTACCGGTTCCGCAAGGGGCAGATTGAGCAGATCACCAGGGATCATTCCCTTGTGGCGGAACTGGTGCGCGGCGGAATCATTACGGAGGCGGAGGCAAGAGTGCATCCGCGCCGGAACATCATCACGCGTGCGCTTGGCACGGATGGATACAACGAGCCGGATATCCTGATTATCAACCGCGAGGAATCCGACATATGGCTGATCTGTTCGGACGGGCTGCACGGCATGGTGCCGGATGCGGAGATGGAAAGGATCGTTGCCGGGCACAGCCCGCAGGAGAGTGCGGATCTGCTCATGCAGGCGGCGCTTGATCACGGCGGGACCGATAACATCACCTTCATTCTTTGTGGTGGGGAGGAAACACTGTGGAAACAAGGCTGATAGGAAAAATCGTCAGCCGCCGTTTCCGAATTGAAGAGGTCATAGGCAGAGGCGGCATGTCGCTTGTCTACAGGGCCTTTGACCTGAAAACACACCAGACGGTTGCTGTAAAGGTGCTCCGGGAGGAGTACGAAGACGATAAGGAATACAAGGAACGGTTTGAGCGGGAAGCGGATGTCTGCAAGCGGCTCAACCATCCGAACATAGTCAATCTGATCGCATCCGGCACTGCAGGCGGTATTTCCTACATCACGATGGAATATGTGGATGGCCAGACGCTCAAGGAGATCATTGATGAGCGCGGACATCTGCCGCAGGAGGAAGCGGCGCATTACGCCCTTCAGATACTGGCTGCACTGGCGCAGGCCCATCAGCGGGGAATTATCCACCGGGATGTCAAGCCGCAGAACATGATGGTGACCAAGAACGGTCAGCTGAAGGTGACGGATTTCGGCATTGCCGGCATTGCCAATTCGGAGACGCTGACGACGGATGGCTCTGTGATTGGCTCTGTACATTATTTTTCGCCTGAACAGGCAAAGGGCATGAAGGCGTGTGCTGCGAGCGACCTGTACTCTGTCGGCATCATTCTGTACGAGATGCTCTCGGGCCATGTGCCGTTCAATGGCGAATCAGCAGTTGCAGTCGCCATGATGCATCTCATGAAGGAGCCGGAACCGCTTGAAACGCAGGCGGAGGTGAGTCCGGCGATTGCCGGAATTGTTCATAAAGCGCTTGAAAAGTCTTCTCAGGACAGATATCAGACCGCATACGAGATGATGAGCGATCTGCGCCGGGCGCTGAGACATCCGGACGGCAAGTTCCTGATCCCCAAAGGGACGCATACGCCAAAGGAACAGGAACCGCACAGGCTCTCGCCCTGGCTGGCCGGGATCGTTATTGTGCTGGGTCTGGCAATTGGGATTACGGGCCTGCAGCTGTACCGGACGATGTTCGTCCTGACGACAGTGCCTGAGGTGACGGGCATGCCGCTCGATGAGGCAAAGGATTACCTGACTCGGCTCGGACTTACATGGGATGTCGCTTACAACTATGGCGAGCTCCCGAAAGATTACATCTATGACCAGGAACCGGACGCCAATACCGAAACCGAGAAGGGATCCTGCATAAGCCTCATGGTCTCGCTTGGCAGTGAGACGGTGAATGTTCCCCGGTTTGTCGGATATACGCTCAATGAGGCGCTGGATATCGCGGCAGCACAGGGATTCAACGTGGTCAGTACGGAAATCGTGCCCAGTGAACTGCTTAAGAATTCGGTCATTGCTCAGACGCCGGAGGCGGGACAGAACAGTGCTGTCGGGTCGGATATTTCGCTTGTTGTCTCCGGCGGCCGGGTCATCGTGCCTGATTTTACCGGCAGCCGTCTTGAGGATGCGGAACGGCAGCTCAGGGAGGTTGGTCTGACGCCCGGTGAGATTACCAGAGTGACAATGGATGATGTAAGGAAGGACGGACTGGTCCAGAGTCAGTCGCTTGAATCGTTTACCGAGGTACTGCCGGGCAGCATTGTGGACCTGGATGTCGGGTACTATGAGCGGCGGAAATATGTCTACGTGCTGCAGCTTGACCTTTCGGCAATCAACTCGGGTTCGATGCTTCGCGTCACGCTGATTGAGCAGGACGGCATTGAATATGATATGTACGCCGGTGAAAAGGATGAGGACATTCTGAGTGTCAGGCTGCGAAGCGAAACCAGTGGACTCAAGAAATGGCGGCTGTATATCGACGGCAACTTCGTCCGGGAGGAAAATGTGGTGCTGCACAGTACGGAAACTGGTGAGCCGTAAGTATCCGGGATGAGCGCCGGGAGACGTATATGGATGGAATAATACTGCAGGGAATCGGGAGCTTTTACCAGGTGGAGAGCGGGCAGGAGGTCTACACCTGCCGTGCTCAGAAAAAGCTCTGGAAAGTTGCCGCGCCTCTGCCTGGGGATCTGGTGCAGTTTACCCCTGGCACGGGTGAGGAAGACGGATGGATAGAGGCGATCTGCCCGCGGCGGAACGCGCTCATTCGCCCGGCCGTGGCAAATGTGGATGTGCTGGCACTGGTCGTTGCACCGGTGCCGGAACCGGATCTTTTGCTGGTGGAGCGGCTTTTGCTCTATGCGGCAAGAGCGGATATACCGCCGGTTCTGATCGTCAATAAAGAGGATCTGGATGCCTCGCTGGCGGACCGCATCCGTGAGGAGTTTACCGGCAGCTCGCTTAAGGTCTACAGTGTCTCTGCAACAGAGAATATCGGGATTGACGTACTGCGGGAGGCGTTTGCCGGCAGGCTGATCTGTTTTGCGGGCCAGTCTGCAGTGGGCAAGAGTTCGCTGCTCAACGCGCTTTGCGGCCTCAGCCTCGAAACCGGCGGCCTCAGCCGGAAAACGGACCGGGGACGGCACACAACCAGACGGGCTGAGCTCATCAGCGCCGCCGGGATGCGAATCATTGATACGCCCGGTTTCTCACTGCTTGAGGCGATGGAAATGGATCCTCAGGAAATGCCGGATTATTATCCGGAGTATGTTTCGCTGGCGGACCAGTGCCGCTTTCAGCCCTGTATGCATGACAGGGAGCCCGGCTGCGCTGTCCGCAGCGCGGTTGAGGCCGGCACACTCGGCAGGGTACGGTATGAACGGTACCGGAACCTTTTACAGGAAGTTCGTGATACGTGGAAGGAGCGTTATCGGTAATGGAAATAGCTGCATCTATGCTTAACGCGAATCTGCTGAATCTGGGAGAAGATGTACGGATGGCTGAACAGTGGGGCCTCCGCATGATCCACTTTGACCAGATGGACGGTCATTTTGTGCCCAATATTGCCTTTGGGCCGGCTTTTGTTGCCGCCGTACGACCCATCACCAGCTGCTTTCTTGATGTGCATCTGATGCTTTCTGACCCGATGCGCTTTATTGACACATTTGTCGACGCAGGAGCAGACAACATCACCATTCACGCGGAGATTGAGGGCGACATTCCTGCCATCATAAAGGAGATTCATGCCAAAGGCTGCAAGGCAGGCATCAGTCTCAATCCGGAAACGCCGCCTGAGGCCATACGGCCGTATCTGGCAGACCTTGATATGGTGCTTGTTATGATGGTTCATCCCGGATTTGGCGGGCAGCACATCTCAGATGAGTGCGTTGCCAAACTGCCTGTCTTGAAGCAGATGATTGCTGAGACCGGCCGTGAGATTCCCATTGAGGTCGACGGGGGCATCAAGCGGGAAAATGCGGAGCGCGTGCTTGAGGCAGGTGCCGATATTCTGGTTATGGGAACCGGCCTTTACGGCGAACCGGATCCGACCGCAATCGTCCATGAGATGAGGGAGGTCTGGAATGCGCACCTTAATAGTACTCGGCGGTGATCTGCCGGACACTGGGCTCCTTGAGCGTGCCTGTGGCTGGGCAGAGCTTGTCATTGCGGCGGACCGCGGGCTTGAGGCATTTCGGGATACCGCGCGATTGCCGGATCTTCTGCTTGGCGATATGGATTCCGTCAGCGGCGATGTGCTCAGCCGGTTTGAATCTCTCGTACCCGAGCGCCGCCTTCCCTGCATGAAGGACGACACGGACGGTCAGGACGCACTCAAAACCGCGCTCGGACGCGGCGCACAGGACATTGTGTTCCTGGGCGCGCTGGGCGGGCGGCTCGATCATGCCCTCGGCAATCTCAGCCTTCTCATGTATGCAGCTCACCGCGGTGTGCGTGCCCGTATCATGGGTGACGGTGTGACAATAGAGGCTGTCAGGGAAGCACTTGCCATTTCCGGCAATCCCGGTGACACGGTGTCCGTAATGCCCATAGGGACAGCTACAGGCGTGACCCTTTCAGGTTTCCAGTATCCGCTTGTAGATGGAACGCTTTACGCTGAAAATACGCTGGGCATTTCAAATGTCCTGATGGCATCTGCCGGAACGATTCGCGTAGCATCCGGTGATGTCCTGGTCTTCCATTATCATCCGGGCAGGAATGGATTCTGAACGGATAGGTGATGTGCGATCTGCACGCATCCAAGTGACAGCGCTTTGCCGCTGACCTGACGCTTGTCTTGTGAGAACAGGCATCCTGGCAGAGGTTCAGGTCGGAACAAACGCAGGAGCCCCCTGATGCAATGCGGCTCAGCCGGATTCCTCTGGCAGGGCTGGCGCTTCAAAAGTGTTGTTTGTGCAGAGATCCGATCGTTGAATACCATAAAGCCGTTTATCAGGTTGTCGGATCACGCTATCGAAATCG
>JAFSZW010000577.1 GCA_017458865.1 Clostridia bacterium | reverse complement strand
TTATAACCTCTGGACAGTTATACTGTCCAGTTTTTATGATGCTGCTAATGCACTATTATCTATGAAATGCAGTACTAGGTTACTCCACTGGAGGATGAGAGAATAATGAATCCTTAAGCACCCGTGAAAGATAACAATGTCTGATGGTCAGATGGAGCGCCGTATGCCGTGAAAGTGGCACGTACGGTGTGGACCAAGGGAAGGGGCGGAGATTACTTCAAGGCCCCGACCTATTGGTTATGAATACCGATTCCTGACAACCTCTTTAAATTCCATAACCGTTTTCCTTTCCGGGCAGCCGTCCTGGTCCCCGGCAATCCATTTTGCCGGTGCCGCAGGCGGCTCAGGCCCAATCACCTGCATGTTGAAATTTACACACGGCATCATGAGATGCACTG
Source organism: Clostridia bacterium (assembly GCA_017458865.1). Taxonomy (GTDB): domain Bacteria; phylum Bacillota; class Clostridia; order Christensenellales; family Aristaeellaceae; genus Ventricola. Next base: position 9,850 of record JAFSZW010000577.1, on the reverse strand, counting down.
ATGTCTGTGTTACACAAAGATCTCACCGGACAGGTACAGTCTGCAGCTGCCGCTGATCCTCACCCTGTCCCCTGCCTGTTCGCAGTAAAGCGTGCCGCCGCGCGGCGACAGCTCTCTGGATACAAGTTTCGCCTTGCCAAGCAGCCTGCTCCAGTACGGCACCAGCGTAGTATGCATGGAGCCACACACCGGATCCTCATTGATATTCATTTTCGGCCAGAACGCCCTGGCCACGATGTCAAACCTCGGATCGCTGCTCCTGGCGGTGACATAAACCGACAGGCCGACCGGGAATGCCCGGATCAGACCGAAATCCGGCTGCATGTCGCGAATGATCTCATCCGAGTCGTATACGAGCATGAGGTCCCGCGCCGTTCTGAGCACCTCAGATGGCACAGCGCCAAGTGCCGCGCCCATGTAATCCGCATAGGCATATGGTTCCGGCGGCACAGCAGGAAAGTCCATCGTCATGAGGTCGCCGTCCCGCGTCACCACCAGGTGATGCCCGCACCTGAGGGCATCAAAATGGATGGTATCCGCCCCGGGTTCATAGAACCGGAACAACACATATGCCGCTGCGAGCGTACAGTGTCCGCACAGATCGATCTCATCCGCCGGCGTAAACCAGCGAAGCGCATACCGGCACGGATTATCCCCGGTTTTCACAACAAACCCTGTTTCGGAAAGGTTGTTCTCGATGGCAATCTGCTGCATGACCGTATCCGGCAGCCACTGATCCAGAACGCAGACACCGCCGGGATTCCCCTCAAAGACACGATCCGCAAACGCATCCGCCACATAATACCTGATCATTCCATCCTCCGTTTCATGTGCTGGGGTCATCTGCCGGACAGGGCGCAGCTTCGCAGACACCCATCCAGGCCGTCCGGCGCAGCATCCTGTTCACCGTGCGCACATGCGCCTGCCCCGAGTGTTGAGCTGCGGCGCACCGGTTAATCCATTGCCCGCGCACCAGTTCCACCGGTCTGCCTTTGGCCAGTTCGTCCACCAGACTGTCATCTGACAGGCTTTTCACATCACGGGATCAGCCGTCTGCTCACCCATGCAATGCAGACCGGGCATGCGATCTGCCGGCATGTCCTCGATAAATGCGCTGCAGGTCAGGCTGCACTGGACCCGGTCAGCTGCCAGAAACCTGTCTTTCCGCTCTGCCGTCCGGACGAAAAGCGGATGTATCCGTTCACGGCAAAATACGGACAATGAATGTTCTGGTGTGCGCGTGGCGCTTGGGCTGCTGTTCTCTGTCTGCATCTTAACCAGGGAGCAGAACAATGGTTCTGGACAAATGCAGTTCCGTTCAGGCTTCCCTGTGTAAAATTGACGGCACTTCTCAAAAAGAATCCGCAGAACCTGGACCAATAATCCAGGTAAAGCTCAATATAGTGGAGATCCCGTACAGCCCGGATCGTTCCGTTCAAAACGCATTTTGGGAACATCCTGTCCCGGCATTTCCCGTTTCCGTCCTCAGTCCGGCTGCTGTCCGTCATGGGCCTGCCAGGCACACGGCATCAGGGCCATATCCGTAAAAACCGCTGTGAAAGAGGAATCCTCCGGTGAGCAGGCATAGATGCCGAATGCAATCTGTCCGCCGCCCTCGTGCAGATGGCAGACACGCATCTGATGCCAGCATTCCCCATCCTCAGAGCACTCAATGCAGTAGTCGTCCTCCCTGCGGCTCAGGCGGTACCACATGGATTTGATCCCCGCCGGGATTTCAGTCGTTGCCCAGTCGGAGTACCCGTGGTTCGTCACGACAGACCCGAGATGCTGGAAGGTTTCATTCTCAAACTCAACTGAGCCTTTCAGCCAGTTCTCGCTGTCAAGATAGAGGACGATGCCGCACTGGTCAAACCGGTGATGACTCTCCGTAAAGTCTGTCCGGACGACAAAGCTGAACGTTTTCTCATCCGTCGTCATCTGAAACACCGGTGCATTGTCATTGCGGAAATGATAGTATGTCCGCTGCCAGAGATCCGTATGCGGCGCTGTCGTGATGACCACGCATTCCGGTGTGGCCGTCCACTGTGCCGGTTCCCTGGTCCATTTAAAGGCATTCATGTCCATATGCTTTCCTCCCGATTCAAACCTGCATCCCGGCAAAGCCGACACGAGCAAGGGATACATCACAGCCTTGGATACAGTTCCTCAAAAATGTCCGCGATCAGGCCCTCGCTGTCCCTGCACTCCGAAACAGTCGTAATAACGGCATATTTGTCTCTCAGAATGAAGGACATCTGGCAGTACTTGCCGTCCGCCCGGAATGCGCCGCAGGGGCTGCCCCAGAAAAGATATCCGTATCCATACGGCGTCCCGTTCTCCACCTGCCGGCGGGTGCTCTCCCGCACCCATTCCGCAGGGACCAGCTGCTTTCCGTTCCAGCAGCCATCCTGCAGATAAAGCAGGCCCAGTTTGTGCAGCTCTTCCACATTGAGGAAGAGACCGCCGGCACCAAACGTATAACCCATGGGATCCGCCTCCCAGGTCGGCCGGCGGATGCCAAGCGGCCCAAAAAGGCGGGGCATCAGGTAGGAAACCAGATCGCACCCGGCACGCCGCTGCACCAGAACGCCGGCCAGATACGGCCCCACATTGTTGTACACAAAATGCGTCCCCGGCTCGTAGACAAGCGGAATGGACAGGGACAGCTTTACCCAGTCATCCTCTTTGATATATGGCCGCTCGCCGCCCATCAGGAAAGCCTTTTCCTGGCCGAGCGCCATGGTCAGAAGATCCCGGACCGTCGCCTTTTGCAGATGATCGCTCACCGTTTCCGGCAGATCATCCGGGAATGCGTCCACAAGCCGCTCCTCTATGGACAGCAGGCCCTCCCGCTGCGCAATGCCAACTGCCGCCGAGGTAAAGCTCTTGCTGGCCGAGTAGATATTCCGTCTCGCGCGGTCATCTGTATCAAGTTCCCCAATCACCTCGCCATGCTGCGATATGATGAGGTTCAAAACGCGGTACTGTTCCATTCGTTCCCTGAAAAAACTCAGATCCATACTGGCCTCCTTTGCCGCTCTTCCTGCATCCATTACCCGGGCAGATGCTTCCCGCTCCAGTCACCACAGGCAGCGTCGGCTTTTGCCCAGATGGAACCCATGCATCTGCCTTTTCCTTGTCCTGTGGATTCAGGATTCTCATGCATGCTGATTGTACTACAGATTGCTGTTCCTTTGCAATGAGCAGAACTGTCATTTATCCGTCCACAGCGCATCCGGGCCTGAGGCGCAAAGCAAGGCGAGATTCAGGTCGGCAGGGCTTTCATATGCCGGATGCATGACCAATCCGGGCCTAACCCATGATTTCTCCGCTTTTTCTGTCTGTGCCCTTGTAAAGCATCCCAATCTGTGCTAGAGTTTTCGCATCCTGATCTGTTTCAGTCAGCATATAAAAATGGGAGGTCCACGCGTATGAGCATTCGAAGCACAAGAGAACGAAATCTCTGGGCCCAGTTTGATGCCCTTCAGCTGGGATCCGGATGGGATGAGGCTGACATCGGAAAGCCGCAGATTCTCGTCGAGGATGTTTTCGGTGACAGTCACCCCGGAAGCACCCACCTCGACCAGGTAAGCGAGCACATCTGCAGAGGCATCTATGAGACGGGCGGCGCACCCGGCCGGTTCCACGCCACAGACATCTGTGACGGCTGCGCCCAGGGGCACGACGGCATGAACATGATTCTGGCCAGCCGCGAGGCGCTGGCGGATATGGTCGAGCTGCATGCCGGCTTTGTTCCGTGGGACGGCATGGTTCTCATTTCCTCCTGCGACAAGTCCATCCCGGCGCACCTCAAGGCCATGGCAAGAGTAAACATCCCCGCAATCTTCGTTCCGGGCGGCAGCATGCGTCCCGGGCCCAATCAGACAACCTCACTGGTTGCGGGGTCCATATCGCTGCGCCAGCGGGAAAATGACGGCATCACCGAATCTGAAATCCGGGATTACAAGCTGACCGGCTGCCCCTCCTGCGGCGCCTGCACCTTCCTCGGCACTGCCTCAACCATGCAGTGCATGGCGGAGGCGCTCGGGCTTGCGCTGCCGGGCAGCGCGCTGGTTCCTGCCACCATGCGGGACATTCAGGCATATGCAAGGCGTGCAGGCCGGCAGATTATGAAGCTCGCTGAGCTCAATCTGCGCCCCTCGGACATCCTGACGCCCGCGGCGTTCCGCAATGCCATTATCGTCCACAGCGCCATAGGCGGGTCCACAAATGCAACGCTGCACCTGCCGTCCATCGCGCGCGAACTGGACCTCGAGCTCTCACCCGATCTGTTCGATGAGATCAACCGGATCATCCCGCACATCGGGAACATCAACCCGAGCGGCGAGCACCTGACGGAATCCTTCTGGTTTGCCGGCGGCATCCCGGCCGTCCAGATCGCACTCCGGGACTACCTCGACCTTGATGTCATGACCGTAACCGGACGGACACTCGGCGAGAACCTTGAGATCATTGAAAAAGATGGATTCTTCGAGCGGAACGAGGGGTACCTGCACAACTACCATCTCACGCGGGAGCAGGTCATCCTGCCGGTCAGCGAGGCCAGGGAAACCGGGTCCATTGCCATCCTGAAAGGCAATCTGGCGCCTGAGGGTGCGGTCATCAAGTACTCTGCCTGCGTCGAAAGCATGCGCAGCCTGAAAGGCACAGCGCGGGTCTACGACAGCGAGGAGGACGCGCATGATGCCGTTGTGGCAGGCGAAATCAACCCGGGCGAAATCCTGGTCATCCGCTACGAGGGTCCGCGGGGCAGCGGCATGCCGGAAATGCTGATGACCACTGAGGCCATCGTGTGCGACCGGCGGCTGAACGGCATGGTCTCCCTGGTAACAGACGGCCGCTTCTCCGGCGCAACCCGCGGGGCCGCCATAGGACACGTCAGCCCTGAGGCCGCCGCAGGCGGGCCGCTGGCCTACATCAGAACCGGCGACATCATTGCCTATGATATCGAAGCGCGCACGCTCGACATTGTCGGCCTTGACGGCACCGAAATGTCCCCTGATGCCATCGCTGCAGCGCTTGATGAGCGCCGCAGGACCTGGCCTGCAAGACCCCAAAAGCCCCGCAAGGGCATTCTCAAACGTTACACGGAATCCGCACTCTCTGCCATGCAGGGTGCCGGATACTGAGTCAGGAGGCAATTATGGCAAAGTATATTACACCGGCGGTTACGCCGTTCCTGCCGGACGGCACAATTGACGAGGCAGCCGCCACGGCGCTGTATGAACATCTAATTACCGGCGGCATCGACGGCATCCTTGTCCTTGGCAGCATCGGCGAATTCTTCGCCATCACGATGGCCCAGCGGAAGCGGCTGATCTCCCTGGCGGTCCGCACCGCCGCCGGCCGCGTCCCGATCATGGCAGGAACAGCGGACATGGTCTTTGAGAACGTCATCAACCTTTCCGAGTATGCGCTTGCCGAGGGCGCGGATTCCGTCATCGTGGTCTCCCCGTTCTATTTCCGTCTGGAGCCCGAACAGATCTTTGACTATTATGACGCCATTGCAAACCGCATAAGTGGCCGCATCTATCTCTACAACTTCCCGGACCGCACCGGTTACACGATCCCGCCTGAAATCGCCCTGCGTCTGGCCGAGCGCCATCCCAACATCGTGGGCATCAAGGACACTATCTCGGGCCTTGACCACACCCGCGAACTCATCAAGGCGATCAAGCCTGTCCGGCCGGATTTTGAGATCTATTCCGGCTTTGACGACAATTTCGTGCACAACGTCCTGTGCGGCGGCGACGGCTGCATCGCGGGCCTTTCAAACGTCGCACCGGAGCTCTGCCACAGCTGGGTCAGTGCCGTCAACGCCCAGGACTTTGCCGGCGCCGCAAAGATCCAGCAGACCATCAACCGCCTGATGGACATCTATACCGTCGGCGCGCCGTTCATCCCCTTCATCAAAGCCGCCACCGCCCTTCGCGGCGTCCCGGTCAAAAATGTGGTATGCTTCCCCTTCGCCGGCGCAACAGATGCTCAGCAGCAGGCGCTGCGCAGCATTCTGACCCGGGAAGGCCTGCTGTAATCCCGTACCAGGTGCAGCACGTCTTTCGCACGGAACTCCCGAATCAGACGCAAACGCTGTTTCCGGCAAAGTCAACGCTCAACGGCGTTGAACGGGACGGGCACCATTCTCTCCAAAAACAGTTTTCCCCGCTGCCAGCCTATTGCCGGCAGCGGGGATTCTTTCTATATGACACTGGAGCCAGACCGGATCATCCGGCTGCAGGCAAAAGTCCAAGCTCACAAATGGCACCCCGCCGGCTCCCGGCAATAGATGACCCGACAAAGACGGCAGCTTTCAGTCAGGCAATCCGGGCACCGGATAAACTGCAAATCATGCTGCCCTGCAATGCAGCGTTCGCGCAGCTGTGCCATGATCCACAATCTCAATCTCAATTAATAAACAGTTTCAACTGGAGAGTGGTTAAACTGAATTTCTTGTGGTATAATCATCTGCAGTCAGGTATAAATCTGATTCCGGAGCTGTTTCGCGGCGGATTGAGGCAGACCGGATGCAGATGATCCTGTCCGGCATTTACCCGCGATCTGCATGAGATGCGCAGCGCTTGCCATTATACCTGAGCATTGAGGCAGGCCACTCCAGAGGCGCCAAAGGAGAACATCCATACCATGCTGAGCCGGTCCTGCACAATGGGCTCAGCCGCCTGAACTGCTTTCGATTTTGCCGGCACACAACAATGATTGACAATGACCTGCTGAACGCAATAAGCACCCGGGACGGCGCAAAATGAGCGGCATAGCTGGCCAGGCATCTTGTTTGCCGTTAGCCATTTTACTGAGAATGGGAGGATACACCATGGGCATCGTATATTTTGACATATGCTCTATACCGCTGTTCCTGATCATTCTGTTTATCTGCCATTCCCGCAAAATGACCAAAGGAAAAACAAACCGCCTGTTCATTCTCCTTGTGTTCATCTCGCTGCTCAGCGGCATAGCGGATCTCAGTCTTGAGGTCACCAATAACATGGCGCCGTTGTCTCCGACGGGCGTGATCATCTGCAACATTTCCATCTACACATATCTGGCCCTGCGCAACGCCACCAATGCCATCCTTCTGCTGTTCCTGCTGGCCCTCACGCAAACGACATTCCTGCTCCGAAAACGACATGTCCAGCTCTTTTTCTGTCTGCCGTATGCATGCATCCTGGCCATACTGATCCAGAATCCGTTTACCCAAAGCGCATTCACCGTTACAGCAGAATCCGCCTATGCCCGCGGTCCCCTGATGCTGGCCTTTTACGGAATCGCCACAATATACGGCATTGTCGGCCTTGCTTACTGTATCTACTGCCGCCGCTATCTTCCGAAAAAGAACTGGAATGCACTGCTCTGTGCCTATATTCTGGTCCATCTTGCAGTCTTGATCCAGTTCTTCTACCCGAAAATGCTGGTGGAGATGTTCTGCACTGCTGTAGCTGAACTGCTCGCCATGCTCTCCATCATGCGCCCGGAGGAACGCATGGACAGCGCAGCCGGCATGCTGAGCTGGGCTTCCTATCAGTCAGACCTTCGGAATATCATCCTTTCTGGTGAACATGTCCAGATTCTTGCCATCCGGCTGACGAACAGTCAGGAAATCCGCAATTATCTGGGCGATTACAGCTTTAACGAGTACCTTACCAGCCTCGCTGACGGCATCCGGGCAATTCACTGGCAGCGTCAGTACCGCATCGAGCTCTATTATGAGCGTCCCGGCTTCATCTACCTGATCACGGATGCAGATGAACCCGGTACGGAGAACCTGAGGGAGCGCCTGCTCACAGAATCCGGGGACAGCATAAAGCGTTTTGCGGACATGGGCGCGCGCTTTGTGCCACAGATCTGCCTGATCCGCTGTCCGGACGACCTGCGGTCGGCAGATGATATCATCAGCCTTGGGCACATATTCCATAAGTTTGACAACCGCAGGCAGATCGTTTTCCATGCCGCCGACATCGTCCACTCCAAGTCCTTCAGCATTGAGGCGCACATAAAGGAAATCCTGGACCGGGCAATCCGGGACAATCACATTGAGATGTATTACCAGCCCATCTATGATGTCCATTCCGGCAGCTTCCGCTCTGCCGAGGCGCTGGCCCGCATCATTGACCCTGAGTACGGCCTGATCTCACCCGCCATCTTTATTCCCGCTGCCGAAACGGAGGGCTTCATCATCCCTGTCGGTGATGTCGCGCTCGAGCAGGTATTCCGCTTCATTTCGGAGCACGATCTGGATGCGCTTGGACTCTCCTACATTGAGGTCAACCTCTCTGTAGCCCAGTGCATGAACAGCAGCCTGATCGAGAAGATCCATGCACTGCAGCAGAAATATGGCGTCGACCCGAGCCGGGTCAATCTGGAGATCACGGAGACGACCTTTGAGAACATCAACGAGATCATGGTTGAGAACGTCAACAAGCTGATTCAGATGGGATACAGCTTTGCTCTCGACGATTACGGCATCGGTTACTCCAGTATCCAGCGGGTCAATCATATTCCGCTGAAGCTCATCAAGATCGACAAAAGCATGCTCGAGGAGGTCTCCTCCATTAACGGTCGAATGATCCTGGAGCATACGGTAAATATGATGCAGAGCATCGGCAAGAAACTCGTCGCCGAGGGCGCTGAGACACTCGATGAGGTCGACATTCTGAAAACAGCAAACTGCGACTACATCCAGGGCTTTTACTTCTGCCAGCCTTTGCCTGCAGCCGAGTTCACCCGTTTCCTTGCAGAGCATAACCGGCCAGTACAGCCTTAACTCAAATATTGCTTGTCACAGCAGCTCCATTGCTGCTGTGTTTTTTTATCCGGGGGATTACCTGAATCTCTTGTGATACCTTCTACAACGGAAAATCGCTGCCTGGCATGCCGCACTTTTGCCCGGCACAATGATGTTCATCCTCTGTCTGCAGAATTGTCTGTTCTGTAATCTGCACCCTAAATGTTCATCTTGGGGAGTGCCTCGATTATCTTGGGGGATAACTTGGGGGTGACTCGCTATCTTGAGGGGTATCCTGGGGTGATTCTTTCCGACACTCAAAAACGGGAAATTCTTCCCGCCTGCGGGGATCCAAGGAGCTTTTCGCTCAGATCACTTTGATACTGCCACATTCTGTTCTCGCATACAGTATCAAGGAGAACAATCTGTGGGAGAAATTAGGGTGTTCGAAAACCCTGAATCCTATCCCGTCAGAAGAAGGATACCTTGTAAACGGGAATACGTCTTTCGCCTAAAACACACAGGCGCTACAGCACCATTCATCAAGCTCTATTTGCCCACAGTCCCATCCTATTCGCCGGTTTCGGTCACCAGCCCCCATGATGCAGGTCAGCGTTATGAGCCGGAATAAAGGCGGCAGGAATGAAATGGTCTGATCCGTAGGGATCGTAGGTGGTCATCAGGGTTCCTCCATAGCAAACTTTAAGCCCTCCGCCCCGCCACCCCGATGGGGCGTATTAGATGGGGTTTGGAGGACAATCTGTTTACTGATTATTCCTGTACAGAAGTCTTCTCCCTTGCTTCCTTTTCAACAGAATCAATGAAATTTGAAATTCTGTGCGTAGGTCGGAGTAATCTCGTACTCTTCAGAGATTTCTTTTCTGATCCTCGCATTATCAATGCCCACTCTTTACAGCATTTTGATCGATGCATAAATGGTGCCTGATCTCTCCTGTGCCGCACGAACACTTCTTGGCTCATATGCCGGTAACATGGCATTTTCCAACTCCGCAAAGTGATCATCAAGATACTGCAGCAAGTAACCCTTTTCTTTGCAAATCCTGAGATCCGGTTTTATACAGAATCCCTTTT
>JAFSZW010000051.1 GCA_017458865.1 Clostridia bacterium | reverse complement strand
TTCGTGAACATACGAAGACAAAGAAGACTGTTCAGATCATCTTTATCACCACGTATGGGCTGAAGCAGAACAAATACAGTGATTAAGTTCCGTCAATGTATTATATCAACCAAAATAAAAGCGCGATATCAGGAGATGTCACGCTTCAATGACAGATCTGTTTCTTAACAGGAATCAATTAGTTGTAAACGGCTGCCCGTCCATTTTCTACATGAGTTTTGAGTCTGTCGTATATTCAATTGTGGGCCAAATTTCATGTAGAACGGGATATCAGGTACTTGCCTCAATCATTCTGCAAAAGTGGAATAGTCTCAGCGTAGCTAAAGACAGTCCTTCAAACTGGTGCCGGGCTTATCAAGCCTGGCACCAGTTTGCAACTGAGGGGAGCCTATCAGGGATCATGTGATTCTCCGCATGTATCTGTTCAATTCATTCGGAAAATGCCCGTCTCAGTGGCTGCGTTCAAGCAGCGTCAGGAGATAGAGAAACTCTTCTTTGTATGCATCCCCGTTGACCAGATTGCAGTCTCTGACAAGTTCAAGGGCAGTTGAATAGGAAGCGCTTCCGCTGTACTCGCTATGCCTGAGCAGCATTCCGCATTCGGCAACAGCTGCCGCAAATTTCATATTGTCAGACAGCTCCGTACGAATATCCTCTGAGAACGGAAACACCTCAAGCGTACTTTCATTCTCGCCCGGCTTCTTGTACCGGATATTCAGCGTCAGCCATTCATCGGATCCATTCTCTGTACTCACCGCATAACGGCTCTGTGGCGTATTTACCTCAAAGGCGCTCCCGGTCGGCACAATCTCATACAACGCTGTGACTCTGTGTCCGCTGCCGATTTCGCCGCCGTCCTTGGTATCATCCGCAAAATCTTCAGGCGCCATCACCCGGTCCTCGTAACCGATGAGCCGATAGGCCTTGATTTTGGCAGGATTGAAGTCAAGATTCAGCTTGACGTCCCTGGCAATCTCAACAAACGTGCCGCCCGCCTCAGTCACAAGCGCACGCCTGGCCTCAAATACAGAGTCCAGATAATAGTAATTGCCGTCACCGTAATCCGCCAGTGCTTCCATCTTGTTGTCCTTGTAGTTCCCATTGCCAACGCCAAGCATGGTCAGGGTTACCCCGTTTTTCTTCTTCTCCATCACCAGTCTTGCCAGTTCACCCTCACTGGTCATGCCAACATTGAAATCTCCATCCGTCGCCATGATTACCCGACTGATGCAATCCTCACCACCATACTCTTCCGCAAGCTTATAGGCCGTCTGAATACCGGATTCGCTGTTTGTGCTGCCGCTCGCCTCCAGATTTGAGATGACCTCCATGATCCGCACCTTATCCGCCGCAGGAACACCGGACAGGAGGGTTTCATCGCGGGAGGCGTATGTGACAATGGAAATCGTATCTGTTGGTTCGAGTTCCTCTACAAGAAGCGCGAATGCCTGTTTCACCAGCCCCAGCTTATTATCCCCAAACATGGAGCCGGAAACATCAATCAGGAAAACCAGATTGTGCCTTGGGCGCTCTTCCGGCATAATGGTCTTACCCTGAAGGCCAATCTGCAGGAGCAGTGTATCCCTGTTCCAGGGACACTCAGCCATCTCCATGAAAACGCCGAAAGGCCTGTCCTCATCAGGTGCCGGATAATCGTAAGAGAAGTAATTGAGCATCTCCTCAATTCTGACTGCATCCTCAGGCACTTCCATGCCAGCAAGAATCTTCGCCCGAATCTGTGCATATGATGCGGTGTCCACATCCGCTGCGAACGCAGATAAGGGGGATGTGACAGTACTTGCAAACCCGTTCTCAGCGAAAAATGCATATTCTGTCGTATCAAAAGGTACGTCCGACCAATAAAGTCCAGTCAGTTCCTGTCCCGAGCCCGGCATAGCTGCACGTGATACAAGACTAAGCGCTTCAAACTCAAATGCTTCTTCTGTATCAGCCACTGCCGAATCATAGACAACACTTTCTGATGCAGATTGCGTCCTTGCGCCTGACAGTTTCCCTGGGGCAGTAGGAGACGGTGTAACGGCCACATTACGGTTTACCTTTGCCTCCTTCGAAAACAGGACTTCCATTGTTTTTGCATCCACCATGCCTGATACAAGCAATCTGTTCTGCTTTTGGAACAGACTGACCGCTTCCTCAGTTGCCGCATCGAAAACACCCGTTGGTGCTTCCATCAGATACTTGAGTTCGGCAAGCCGTTCCTGAACCCTGGTAACCTCCTCACCGGAGTCGCCTGCCATCAAAATCCTGCTGTCTGCCAGGGCAGACAGGCAAAAAGCAGCCAGCACAAGCATCACTGCAGCCAGAACCATCATTCTGCATTTTTTCATAGCCGTTTTCCTCCCGCTACTCACTGATATTGCCTCCTGATCCGCAGAGTTGACATCTGCTTTTCTGAAGCCTTTCACTCAGTTAGACGTACGGTTTCCGATTTTGTTCCCATCTTCCGGCATTAATCGGATGATTCTTTTCCGGGGACCGGTTAAGTACCTGCCTGTGCAGCAATGCGGCCATCGAATTGACACGCATATAGTCGGCTTGCTACAATGTCCACGAGAACCGGCCAGGTTCGTTTCAGATTTCATGAAAGGTGGATGTCCTATGAACATTATGTGGTTCTGCATTCCCGCGCACGGACACACCAATCCAACCATTGAGGTGGTCCGGGAACTCGTCCGACGCGGACATACCATCCGGTACTACTCATTTGAGCCGTTCCGGGAACAGATCAGTGACACAGGTGCCCTTTTCATCCCCTGCGATAAATACCTGGACACCCTCAGCCAGCGCGAGGAAAGCCGTCTCAAGAAGGTGTCCACCACCGAAATGTCCGTCCAGTCCTTTCACACGACAGCCAAAATGGACAGGATGCTCTCAGATGATGTGACCTCATTCGGACCGGATCTCATTGTCTCGGATTCTGCCTGTTTCTGGGGCAAGCTGACGGCGCAGAAACACCATCTGCCGCTCATCGTCTCAACCACCACGTTCGCGTTCAATCAGGCATCTGCCAGGTATATGAAGCACAGCTTTTCGGAAATCGCGGATCTGATTCTGGGAATTCCCCGCCTGAATCGCGAAATGGCGATGCTGAAACCGCTCGGTTATCACATCCGGAATGTCCTCGACCTTGTCCAGAACGCCAACGATACCGACACCATTGTCTTCGCATCTGAACGCTTCCAACCCCTTTCAGAGACCTTTGACAAGGCGCACTACTGCTTTGTCGGTCCGTCCCTGAGGCCGGTTGAAATCACGCGCACGCAGCGCGCAAAACCCTTGGTCTACATCTCTCTGGGAACAGTCATCAATAACCAGCCGGATTTTTACCGGCACTGCGTGGATGCTTTTGCCGGACAGGCACTGGATGTACTCATCTCCTGCGGACATGATTTTGATCCCCGTTCCATTGAGCCTCTGCCGGAAAACATCACTGTAAAGCCTTACGTGGATCAGCTGTCCGTCCTTGCCGAGGCCAGCGTCTTTCTGACTCACTGCGGGATGAACAGCGCCTCTGAGGGCCTTTACATGGGCGTTCCCGAGGTGCTCTTCCCTCAGACAGCCGAGGAGGAGGCCGTTGCCCGGCGTATCCTTGAGCTGGGTGCCGGCGCTCGTCTCTCAAAGGCTGCCGCCAGATCTGCCGACCATATTCGCGAGCAGGTAATGGATGTTCTCAGCACCGCTTCCTATACTGAAAATGCGCGCAACCTTCGCACAGATTTCATTTCTGCCGGCGGCGCTCACCGGGCGGCTGATTTCATCGAATCACGACACGCAGGCTGAACGCTGCGCATGCCCTTAATACGCTCATGGTAAATAGCACATGTAATCTGGAATACTAAAAAAGCAGCAGGTCCAATAAAAAGACGGGATACCCGATTGAGTATCCCGTTCATTTTTTACTTTACCGCATCCTTGAACGTCTTGCTGAACTTGAAGGCCGGAACCTTGGTCGCGTCGATGTGCATGGACTCACCGGTAGCCGGATTGCGGCCCTCGCGGGCAGCGCGCTCACGGACCTCAAAGGTGCCAAATCCAGAGAAGGTAACCTTCTCGCCCTTTACTACGCTTTCCTGTATAGACTCAAGAACAGCGTCGATGACCTTGGCCGCATCCTTGGCCTTCATGTCAAGCTTTCCAGCGACGACTGCATTAAAATCAGCTCTTGTCATTTTGATTAATTCCTCCAAATGTTGTTTTACAATGGCCCTGGCAATTGTCTTTCCAAGACCGCAGAGCATTATACCCAAACAGGATAATAAAATCAACTGCTAAATCCGGGTTTTTCTGTAGAATTTCAGCAGAATTTCAGGGAATCTTCCTGTTTTCCCCGCCTCTCAGGTATCTGCCGCCTCGTTTTGAGCGTTCTCTTTTCCTGGCACCAGCCCGCACTGTGACAAATCAGCTGTTCCCGCTGCAGAGGGCATTTCCTCCGGCGCCTGTCAAACAGATGGCAAATCCGCAGTTTCGCCGGCAAAGGGCTACTCCCTCTGGATCAGCCAGACAGGTGGAATACAAACGTTTCGATGACAAATCCCCCTCATCAGATGCCGGCAATGCCAGGACTGCGCCGGCACAGGGCGCTCATCCGAAGCTTTGCCATTCGTGCCTATGAATCAGACAGATTCCATAATAGCCAGGTCCCATGGCGCAAGCTCAATCGTGCTGCCAGCATTCACTGCAAGACCCGTGAAAAGGTTTATCCCGCCGCGCTCACAGACAGCCTGCCGGGACTCCATGGAATAGTTGAGCAGATAGGTAATCTGCCCGCCTTCCATATTGACACCGCGGCGCTCAATGACCGGGAAACGATTGGCAGAAAGGTTGAGTCCGGCCTGCTGCACGGTATCCAGAAGGACAGCCTGCAGCATCTCATCCTGTAGACCGCACCCCACATAAGTGGCAGTGCCGTTGCCATAGCGATGCCGGGTCACTGCAGCGTAGCGGGTATAGGCAAGGTGTGCATACCTGGCGAGCACCTCGGTCGTCTCGCCCGGCACGAGCAGCTCCATGAAGTGCTCAGCCGGCATGGTCATGCCGTATGCTTCGGAAACAACGTCAACACCATCCGGAATGGTGAAATGGCTGTAATACACGCCGCAGACACTTGAAAGAACATGCGGCACCTCATCTGCCCAGACCTTGTTGTTCTCATCCGCAAAGCCACTCTTGTATGTCACCAGGATATGGCCACCATTGGCCGCATACGCCTCAATTGCCTTAAGCGTCTTTTCAGATGCAGCATACAGGGCAGGGACGATCACAAGGGAATACCGCTCCATCTCCGCCATATTCTGCGGAAATACAAAATCACACTCAATGTT
>JAFSZW010000576.1 GCA_017458865.1 Clostridia bacterium | reverse complement strand
GAAATAAAGCAGGTCAAAACAGACTGCGTTTTCGTGACTGTCATTCTCCTCTGCCCAAGAAATCCGGCCGTTTCAGATAAGGCAGGTCTCCTGGCTGAGAATGCGGCATCTGCCGGCGGACACACCTTCTCAAGCAATGCTCAATGGTCTTTGTGCCGCAATACATTCATCACAGTAATGGCTGTTGCTCCGGATTCTCACCGGCTTCCCTTTTCACCCGGACCCGTTCAGAAAAAGAGCCTTTCATCTGAACCTCCGGACACCGTATCATACTATTCAGTTGTTGGTTATCTGACGCAGATTTTACCATATGGCACAGATACCGTCAACGACATTCACCTGCATGTGGAGGCTGGAATGCAGCGCAGCTGACTGCCTTTGGATGTATACCGGAGGCAAAAATGAATCGATACTTTTTTGAGCAGAATTTCCAAGATGACATTGACATTCCTGAAACGGATAGGATATAATCTATGACAACTAAGCAATCAATGGCGTAAACGCCGTTGAAATATATTTGTGAGGTGCTTTCTTTATGAAGAAACTCCTGGTTTTCGCTCTTGTAGCCATGATGGCTCTGGGCATGGTCGCATCTGCCTCCGCGCAGACCTACAAGGTTGGCGTCTCCATTTATCAGTTCACCGATAACTTCATGACGCTCTACCGCAACGAGATTGAGGCCTATTTCAAGACCCTCGAGACTGACGATGTGAAGTATGAGATCACCATGGCTGACGGCAAGAATGATATGGCCGAGCAGACCAACCAGATCCAGAACTTCATCACCCAGGGTATGGACGTCATCATCCTGAACCTCGTGCAGACTTCCTCCGCGGATGCTGTTATCGATCAGGTTGTTGCCGCTGGCATCCCGCTGGTTCTGATCAACCGTGAGCCGCTGGCCTATGATGCCGAAGGCAAGACGCTTGATGAGGCCTATGAAGGCATTCTGAACAATGCTCAGGTTTGCTACGTTGGTGCTGACGCGCGTCAGTCCGGTACTTTCCAGGGCGAAATGGTTGCCGAGCTCGACAACAAGGGCGACATCAATGGCGACGGCAAGGTTTCCTACATCATGATCGAAGGCGATCCGGAGAACATCGACGCTCAGTATCGTACTGAGTTCTCCGTTAAGGCTCTGACCGATGCTGGCATCGAAGTCGAGTGCCTCGATGATCAGGTTGGTAACTGGGATCAGACCAAGGGCCAGGAGCTCTGCGCAAACGCGCTCAACATCTATGGCGACAAGGTTGAAGTCGTATTCTGCAACAACGATGCTATGGCTCTGGGCGCAGCTACCGCTATCCAGACCGCTGGCCGCAAGGTTGGCGAGGACATCTACCTCCTCGGCGTTGACGCGCTCGAAGAAGCTGTCCAGCTCGTTAAGGACGGCGAGATGACCGGTACTGTTCTGAATGACCATGTTGGCCAGTCTCACGCAGCAGTTGACGTTGCCGTGAAGCTCCTCAATGGCGAAGAGATCGACAACTACTACTGGGTTGACTATGTAAAGGTCAACAAGGCTTATGTAGACGCCATGTAATGGCAGGCATGAGTTTCAAGCGAATAACGAACTGAATGGTGGGTGGGTTCTTAAGCCCACCCACCATTTCCTATCCGGGAGATTTTTGCGGGAATTCAACAGATATATACCTGCGAAAATACCGGATGCAGGAAATAGGAAAGGAGGGCATGCTGCAATGTCTGAATATGTTCTGGAAATGATTGACGTCAGCAAATCATTTCCCGGCGTTAAAGCACTGGATCATGCACAATTGAAACTTCGTCCCGGCCGTGTTCATGCGCTCATGGGTGAAAACGGAGCTGGAAAATCCACCCTGATGAAGTGTATGTTCGGCATCTATAAAATGGATTACGGTCAGATCAAGATAGACGGACAGCCGGTAACCATCAGCGACCCGATGGATGCACTCAACAAGGGAATCGCAATGGTGCACCAGGAACTGCAGCCCATTCCGGCGCGTACTGTCGGCGAGAATATTTTCCTTGGCCGCTACCCGATGAAGAAAGCACTGGGCTTTATTCCGGTTATTGATCACAAGAAGATGTACGAGGATACCGCCGGCCTGCTCAAGAAGGTCAGGATGAACTTTGACCCGAAGCAGAAGGTTGGAGAACTCAGCGTATCCCAGATGCAGTCCGTAGAGATTGCCAAGGCAGTCTCGGCAAACTGCCGGGTGCTCATCCTCGACGAGCCGACATCCTCCCTGACCGCCAATGAAGTTGAGGCACTGTTCAGGATTATTGAAGACCTGAAAGCGGAGAATGTCGCAGTTGTATACATCTCTCACAAGATGGATGAGATCCTTCGGATATCAGACGATGTAACAATCATGCGTGACGGCAAGTATATCGGTACGTGGGAAGCGAAGGAGCTGACCACTGAAAAGATCATCACGCAGATGGTTGGACGTGAACTGACAAACCTCTATCCGCCCAGGGAGAATGTGCCTGGCGAGGTCGTATTTGAGGTTAAGGACTTTACGTCCATCAACCCGCGGTCTTTCCGAAACGTGAGCTTCCAGCTGCGCAAGGGCGAGATTCTCGGTGTCGGCGGACTGGTCGGTGCACAGCGGACGGAGCTGATGGAAGGCCTGTTCGGCATCCGTTCACATACCAAGGGTCAGATCTTCTATAAAGGGAAGGAAATGCACATCAACCGTCCGAAAGACGCGATTGATCAGGGCGTTGCAATGCTGACTGAGGATCGCCGCGGCAGCGGTATCATGGGTGTGCTGAGCGTTGCGGACAACATTTCCATCTCATCACTAACGAAATACCTGGATTATGGATTTGCCATAAACGGCGCTAAGGTTGAAAAGCTTGTCCAGGATAACGTCGCGAAAATGAATATCAAGACGCCTTCCTCCAAGACGCAGATCAAGTCGCTTTCCGGCGGCAACCAGCAGAAAGTGCTGGTTGGCAGATGGCTGGCAAATGATCCGGACATTCTGATTCTGGATGAACCGACACGCGGTATTGATGTCGGTGCCAAGTACGAGATTTACTGCATCATTGCAGACCTGGCCAAAGAGGGAAAGAGCATCATCATGATCAGCTCTGAAATGAGCGAGCTGATCGGCATGTCTGACCGGATTATGGTCATGTGCGACGGCCGTGTCACTGGTTTCGTGGACGGCAAGGATGCAACGCAGGAAAACGTCATGGCGTATGCGACCCAGTTCGAATAAGGAGGAAGAAACATGCAAAACAGTACGTCAAAAGAAAGCACCAGCAAAAGAATTCTGAAGACGATTACAGGCAATCCGATCGTATTCCTGCTGATCGTTGCAGCCATTGTTGTCGGCTGCCTGAAAGACAACTTCTTTTCCTGGGCTAACCTCAGCAACCTGATCAGCAATACCGCCGTTCGTTTCCTGATTGCGCTTGGCGTTTCCGGCTGCCTGATTACCAAGGGCACGGACCTCTCCGCAGGACGTCAGGTCGGTTTTGCGGCTGTTATCGCCGGCATTCTCTGCCAGCGCGGTGATTACAACGGCCGTCTCTGGAAATGGGCTCCGGAGATGAACATCTTCTTTGTATTCCTGATTGTTATTGCACTTGGTCTGATTTGGGGTCTTATCAACGGCCTGATCGTCACCAAGCTTCATGTGCCTCCGTTTATCGCAACCCTGGGCACCCAGACCATCATCTATGGTATTTCACTGGTTATCTCGGATGCTCAGCCGATCGGCGGATTCCAGAAGATCTACACCACGCTGATCAACGGCAGAATCGGAAATACCAAGGGCTTCCATCTTCCGTATCTGTTCTTCGTAGCACTGGTGTTCGGCCTTATCTTCTGGTTTATTTACAACAAGATGCGGCACGGCAAGTATATGTACGCCATCGGCGGCAATGAGATTGCTGCAGAGGTTTCCGGTGTCAATACGACCCGCACCCTGATTCGCATCTACACAACAGCCGGTATCATGTATGCCATCGCCGGTTATCTGCTGGCAGCCAAGTCAGGCGGCGCATCTGCTTCCATGGGCCAGGGCTATGAGCTTGAGGCCATCGCGGGCTGCACCATCGGCGGCGTTTCCACGACAGGTGGTATCGGTACGGTCCCCGGCATCCTGGTCGGTGTGCTCGTATTTGAGCTCCTCAAGATCATCCTCCAGTTCCTGGGCGTCAACCCGTATTACAACTATGTTGTGCAGGGCCTCGTCATCGTCCTCGCTGTCTCTCTTGATATCCGCAAGTACATTGCCAAGAAGTAATGACAGAGAAGGAAAAGGAACTCGAAGCGCGCGAGCGTGCGCTTGAAGCGCGGGAACGCGAGGTGCAGGAACGGGAAAAGCATATGGATGCTTTTTCGCAGCAGGTACACCAGAAGAAGCTACAATGGTATGATCATGTCAATCTCAGCGTAAAGCAGATGAACGTGATTGTCAGAACAGTGTATGTCCTGCTGGCAGTGGTTTTCCTCCTGATTATCCTGGAGGCTGCAGGGATTTTTAAACTGTAGATAAGACGCTGCTCAGATGATAACAGACTGCGGTGAAAGGAACTTTCCTCCTTTCACCGCATTTTGATATGATCCCAGTGGCACCGAAGAAAAGAGGAACTGACATGTTAACAAAAGGACAGCAACAAGCGAATCCTACCCCTGAGGAACTCAGAATTCTCTGGGAAAAGGAGGAGGAGATAGCACACATTCATGGATGGGATTTCTCGCACATAGAAGGACGGTCCGGGCAGGGGGATCTGCCCTGGGACTATGATGCCATTGTGCGTCAGTATCTGAAAGAGGACATGAAGTTCCTGGATTATGATACGGGAGGAGGTGAATACCTGCTGTCCCTGCATCATCCATATCACAATACATGCGCAACGGAAGGATATCCGCCGAATGTAAAGCTGTGCCGCGAGACGCTTGTGCCGCTGGGCATTGATCTGCGGGAGTGCAGTGATCCGTCCCATATTCCGTTTCCGGATATGTCGTTTGACATGATCATCAACCGGCATGGGAGCTTTTATCCTGCTGAAATACGGCGTCTCCTTAAGGCTGACGGCATGTTTATTACGCAGCAGGTTGGCGGCAAAAATGACCGGGACCTGGTTCAGATGGTACTCCCGGAGGTCCCGACGCCGGTATCAGATCTGTATCTGGATGAACAGGTTCGGGCATTTGAAAAGGCGGGCTTTGAGATCGTCAGGGCGGATGAGGCATATCGCCCGATCTGGTTTACTGACATCGGTGCACTGGTCTGGTTTGCCCGCATCATTGAGTGGGAATTCACCGGTTTTTCAGTCGACCGGTGCTTTGAAAAGCTGCTGGAACTGCAGGCAACCCTTGAGGAAGAAGG
>JAFSZW010000575.1 GCA_017458865.1 Clostridia bacterium | reverse complement strand
AGGATGATGTTGTCTACAGAACCATTGACGAGGCAAGGGATTACCTGGCCATTGCCAGACAGCGGGATGATTACCGCTGGCGTCAGAGGGATACGGATACCGGCGTTGCAGCAATTTACCGGCCAGGTACCATTGAGAGCAACGAGTATGAACGCGACCTGTACAGGATTAAAGCGTATCTGACCGAGCACGCCTCAGAGGTACGCAATACCCTGGCCCTGATTGAGGAAGAACAGCGTATCGAGATGAGATTTACCGGTGGTAACACACTGCTGCTCTTTGTCTCCCTGGTACTGTTCTTTATCCCGTCCATCCTGGTCAACCGCAAGGGCTGATTCTGCCTGCGCCGGTTTCGGCCTGATTTACCCGGCTTTCCGGTAAGCATGAAAGAAAGGAGGCGGCGGAAATCCGCCATTAACCATGCAGTTAACCAGCATTCCGTTTTTGATCTATTTTCTGCCTCTCCTTCTGATTCTGTATTATGCCTGTTCCTTTTCATCCCCACTGCAAAACGGTGTTCTCTTTGTCTTCTGTCTGCTGTTCTATGCATGGGGTGACCCGCAGAGCATTATGCTCCTCATTGCCTGCATACTGCTCAGCACGGTTGCATCCTATCTTATTGTGCGTACCGAGGGAAACACGAAAAAGATGATGCTCTATGTGGGCATTGGCGTCAACCTGTTTATCCTGTTCGCCACGCGCTACATGAGTACGTTCCTTGAACTTCTCGGTCCCTCACTTGGCGTTGAGCTGCATTATTCTGTCCATGAGCCTATGGGCATGCTCGTCTTTATCCTCCATGCGGTATCCTACCTGATTGACGTGTACCGCGATAAGGCAGATGTGGACAGTCCGTTTAATGTAGGCATTTATATCGCTTTTTTCCCGTTCCTGTATCATGGCCCGCTGGTGTGCTACCGGGAAATTCAGCCGCAGCTCAGGAACCGCAAGTACGATTACCGCCTCCTGGCGCTGGGTGCCTGCCGGCTTGTGGTTGGCCTTGCGAAACTGGTGATTCTGGCGGACCGGCTGGGCGGCGTGGCGGACAATGTATTCAGTCTGGCACAGATTGACGCCGGTGAGTACAGCGTGCCGATTCTCCTGTCATGGCTTGGTATTGCCACATTTACCATGCAGGTCTACTTTGAATTTTCCGGATATGCGGACATGGCACTGGGTGTTGCTATGCTGCTTGGCTACCGGCTGGATGAGAACTTCAACGCACCCTATTCTGCGACATCCATGAAGGATTTCTGGAAGCGGTGGGAAGTCGGCCTGGTCCTGTGGTTTCAGCGGTACATGAACAGTCTGTTCAGCGAAACACGGAACGAGAATGACGACATGAACGTGTTCCAGATGTTCACGTTCGCTATCCTCGGTTTCTGGCATGGAACGAGCTATACATTCCTGCTCTGGGGCGTGTTCAACGGCATCATCGTGCTGGCTGAAAGCATTGTGGACTATCCGTCAAGAATACCTGCAAAGTGGCTGAGACATGTCTACACGATGCTCCTGGTGATGATAGGCTTTGTGCTGTTCCGGGCAGAGGATATTTATCAGGCAAGCCGATATTATCTGGACCTTTTCGGACTGAACAACAACGGCTTTTTCAGTGACATCGCGCTGCGTATGATTCGTGAAAACTGGATCTACTATATCTTCGGCATCCTGTTCTGCTTCCCGATTGCCAGAAACATGAATGAGAAAATGTTTAAGGATCAGAACAGCTCACTGAGTCAGATCATGACGGTGCTTTACCCGATTGGTATGGTTCTTCTGTTTGCCATCAGTCTGTGCTTTATCGTCGTTGACTCTTACTTCCCGGCATAGTGCGGGACTTGCATCTTTGAAAATGAACTTAAACCTGTATGAGAGGAGGAAAACGGAATGAAATATATTCTGCGCAAAGTGATGTTTGCTGTCATTCTGCTTTCCGGCCTCCTGATCCTGTTTGCTGCAAACATGAATGCGAATATCGGAAAGATTGTGCAGGATTTTCGCTCAAGGCGGATCGCATCCGTGGAGGATATCTCCGCTATAGTTGAATCGGTCGAGGATACGATAAACGAGGGTTTTATTGGCCGAATGGGCTTTGTGGAGACATATTCCCAGGTGGCCAGGATTCTCGGCAAAAAGGAGATTTCTGATTTCCTGTACGTGAAGGATGAGAACAACTACCTGCACACCGTTTCGTTTTACACAGGCTTTGATCCGGAGATGCTCACGTATGCCATCCGGCTCAAAATACTCCAGGAAACAGTGGAGGAGAAAGGTGGTAAGCTGCTGTTCATCATACCGCCGATCAAGTACAGAGTCGGAAATACGACGCTTGATTATGGTCTGCCCGCTGCCAATCCAGAGAACAAGATCAGCGAGCTCATGAACGTCCTGACCGACAATGGCATCAGCGTCATAGACTTCAATCAGTATTTTCCGAATCAGAACCTCCCGTATGACCAGTCTTTCTACCGGACGGAACGGTACTGGACCATTCCGGCAGCGTGGATGGCGGCACGCGAGATTGCCCACTGGATGGAGGAACAGGCAGGCGTTGAGCTTGATCCGGATGGCAGCAAAATCGGACCGACTGCGTTTGATTGGGTAACATATCCGGGCAAGATGCTGGGGTCGCAGGGACTTAAAACCGGCAAAAGCTATATCGGCGTTGAGGACTTTACCGCCCTGTGGCCGAAAGATGCCGGCCTGTATGAATACCTGTGCTATCTTGAAAACGGCGAGCGCAACATTATCCGCGGGGATATCTATGATACGCTCATTGACCGCAACCTTGTCACCAGCCTGGGAGATACGCCGCAGAAATCTGCGTACAATTCTTATCTGCCCGGCCTGTATCTGCATAACATCATTACAAATCGGAACAATTTTGAAGGTCTCAGGATCTTTATGATCCGGGACAACTATTTCTCGCCGGTCACGGTTTTCCTGGCGCCTCTGTGCGGCATCATTGACTCAATCTGGTCAGATCTTGAGGAAACGATTTACAAGATGGAGACGTATATCAAAAACCAGAAATTTGACTTTGTCATCATGGAGATTGATCCGTATAATATCAGCGATGATACCTTTGACTTCTATCGTGAGGAAGCGGAGATCCGGATAGATCTTGAGGGCCTCAGGAAGGAGAAGAAGGAAAGAACCTGGGATAACCTCGCATTCTGATCCTGATGGACAGAGTAGCTAACTGGAAAGGAGGATGCCTGTATGCAGGTGT
>JAFSZW010000574.1 GCA_017458865.1 Clostridia bacterium | reverse complement strand
GCCCTGTACATGATCTCAGCAGGCGTGCTGCCCGTCTCCGCCAGGCCCCGGACGGCTGTCTTTGCGCGCATCATGAAGAGTGCCGCAGGAATGCCCTTTCCGGATACATCCGCGATAACCAGCGCCACCTTGTTCTGGTCAATGAAGAAGAAGTCGTAGAAGTCGCCGCCAATCTCCTTTGCCGGGTCCATGAGTGCAAAGATCTCAAACTCATTTCTGGGAACCGCAAAGTTTTTCGGCAGTGCGGAATCCTGAATGGTTCTGGCAAATTCCAGTTCCTGCTCAATCCGCTTTTCTGCAGCCTCTATGTAGCCCTTGAGTGTATCGACCGTCTGGTTGATGTCCCCCGAGAGCGCGGTAAACTCTGCAGCGCTGTGCACATCCACGACGACATTGAGGTCGCCGCCCGTAATCTTTGCCAGCAGCACATTGATGCGTTTCAGGTTGTTGACGACCATTGTCTGCACAAGCAGAGAAATGAGCACATACACCACGGTAAACAGCAGGATATCCGCCAGGACAGTCTCATGCATCTGAATGTCCCGCTCCAGATAAACCTCATCCAGCGGCAGCCGGAGCAGCAGTCTGGCGCCTGTTTTCAGTGTATCCACCCTGCAGTAACCCATTGCGCCAAAGAAGGAACCCCTGAAGTATTTGCCGTCCCCGGTCTCATTGAGTATGCTGAGCTCACTGCTGCTCAGCGTTTCGCCGGCATGACTGCCCATGGTCACCGTTCCATCTGCGCTGAACACATCAAATGTGCCCTCAAGACCGACATGGATGAATGAGTCCCCGGACAGTTCCTCGCTGATATCCGTTGTATTTGGATCCGTTGAAATCAGCACTGCGCCGCCCATGCAGCGGATCATGGCAGCAAGCTGCCCGTCATCTGCCAGGAACACCGTGCTGTCCGCACCACCCTTAAGGAACGCCTGTGCCCGTTCCTGATACAGCGAGCCAAAGCCGGACACGCCGACCAGGCTGCCGTCTGCATCATACAGGCCGATCCCTGTCAGCTCAAACATTTTGCACAGTCTGTCAAGCTGCGACTGATTGAGTCCTGAAAGCGAGCCGACCTGTTCGACAATCGTGGCAACGGACTTTGCATCCGTTGAGATGGATTCCCCGCGTTTTAAAACCTTCTGTCTGTTGTTCGCCTCATAGATCTCATACGTATGCCGGATGTCATCCACGGCATATTCGATTGTGTTCTGCGCGGTCTGGACTGCGCTTCCCGTCTGCATGATGTATGAGAACACGATCGTCGAAATCAGAATGGAGCTTGTCACAACAAACAGCCATACCTGGAACCGGTGTGAGAGCGGCACGTCCTTCCTGTCCACACGTCTGAGCGGGTTTTTCCACTCACCGGTCATCATCCGGATCAGCATTGCCGAAATCGCGACACCCAGGCCCGAAAAGATGATCATGGGCGCGGCACAGGTGCTGACCACATAAAACGCCATGCGCATGTCCGCGCGGTGCGTAATAAAAACCGCATACATGTGGAATACTTCCATGACCGAGCCCAGCAGCAGCCCATACATAACGGAAGGCGTCTTTTCCTTGAGCAGCCATTTCTTGAGGCCTGCCGAAATGAAGCCTGCCAGACACGTGGATACGCTGCATGCGATGCGCGTATAGGCACCGATGTTAAAGTAGGTACCGACAATATAGCGCTCAATTCCGCCGATGAGACCCGCCATGATGCCGGACACCGGATCAAAAAACAGACCCGCCAGCAGCGGCCCGAGGTCACGCAGATTGAGCAGCATATCCTTGTAGTCTATCGCGACATGCGTGGAAACCACCGCGCACATCCCGTATATGATTCCCAGCCCGATCCGGATGCCCGCCGTCATCCGCCTGCCTTCCATCCACTTAAAGATCAGTACCGTCAGCAGCACATACAGAACCATCACTGACGTCATTTTGAAAATCATCGTTAACATGACTGTCTCCTGTCAACTCAACGTCCGCACCAGGCGGACAAATCCCGCCGATTTCTGCTTCATCCGGCGGCATCAGGACGCACCCGCGCCGCCGGATGAAGCAAAAACCAGCACACCCCCCATATGTCCAGATACGCTTATGCCCTTCCCTGCCGGCATGCCCGGCCTTCCGCGGCCAAATACAGCCAGTGACGAGGCGCCGATGCATCCCGGGGCCAATGCCCTGACAGATGCGCTCATTTCAGGCGAAAATGTCCCCTCGAAACGCATCCGGCCCTGACTCAATACCTGCAGGTATATCTGAGGCAGCAGGTGCAGAAAACCATGATCCACTGCCTGAAAAGGTTCAATGCAGGTCCTGCAGACATCGCGCAGTGCCCCCATCCCTGTACTCACAGATGCCGCGCGCTGCTTCCCATCCGTGGACCTCGTGTCCGGGTGACGCAGGACCCGGTGTCCTGTGCGCCTGACACGCTGTTAACGCATGCTGTGAATCGCTTCCCGTTTGGGTAATGATCATGATAATGCCCGCAACTCCTGCCAGGCTGTCACATTTTACTCCTGTTTCCCCTTTGAAATCAATCTCAAATTCGTCCGGGCATTGTCCGGTCAGTCATCCGGCATCTCTGCATATACACGCATTTCAGATCCTCTGCAGCTTTCCTGTCCGCAGGGAATCGGCTTGCCGGCATCTCCGCACATGCATCCATTTAATATCAGATCCATTTGGGATGCCTGTCATGAGTAAAGGTTTGTCTTTGCCCCGCATTCTACGGATACGGATTGCTTCCCATCTGCTTTCCTGATATTTCCACCATCTGCATGCAGCACGCCGGTATCTGAATCCGCTGCAGGCCGTTCCCGTCCAACTTCTCTTTTGCCCGTTCAAGGCTGCACGGCAGCTGCCGCGGCGCCCGGTTGCAGCGTCAATTCCAGATGGGTTTCTGTCATCTGTTTCCATGTAATACTTCCCGGGCAATGGCCAAAGCAAGTATTCCCCCTGTCCGCCGACGGGCGTATCATCCCCTGATGTGCCTCAATTTGCGTCACAGTCCTCAAGCAGACCCCGGACGGTTTCATCGCGCGACAAAGGGGTCCAGTGACCCTCAAGGCAGATATCCGCATCTGCTTTCAGGATCGTATCCGCCAGCCGTCTGCACAGCGCGCCATCCTTTTCCCAGGTCGGAAACGTGCCGCAGCACGCATCTCCCAGGAACAGTGTGCGCTCCCCCGGCACCTCAATGAGTGTGGAATCATCTGTATGCGGTGACTCTGCCTCATACAGGCGAATCAGGCAATGTCCGGCATCCAGCTGCATACCGTCCGAAAAGACCATGTCTGGCAGCGTGACAATGACAGGCAATTCCGCATACTCGCAGACAATGCGCTCATCCATGGCAAAGAAAAAGCCTGTGCCTTCCCTGTCCAGTCTGCTTTGAAACCGGAGCAGATGCTGACCAGTTCTCTGACCGGCAACTGAAATGCCGTGAATGGCATGCATGCCAAAGGTGTGATCCCAGTGCCAGTGCGTCAGGATGGTTACTGCCGGCAGCGGCAGGCCGCTTTCCACCAGGGCCTGATAAAACAGCTGCGTGTGTGCCGCCGAGTGCCCTGCATCCACTGCAACGCTGAACCTGTCACCGCGTATATAGCCAAGATTGGGTCTGTCCCGCGCTTCCTCATACGGCAGAAACCAGATCCGTTCCGTCAGTCTTTCAAGCTTCATATGCTGCTCCTCTATGTGTATATTTTGTCGCCCGGCCAGCGCACCTGCAATGATCTGTCCGGATCAGTG
>JAFSZW010000573.1 GCA_017458865.1 Clostridia bacterium | reverse complement strand
TTTCCAATACCGGTGATGGTTTTAAGATTCGTGCAGTCAGAGAACATGTAGGCCGTGGTTGTGACCGTGCTCGTATCCCAGCCGCTGACGTTCAGGCTTTCACCCTGCCAGATCTGGAACAGGTACTGGAGGATGACAGCTGCAGCGTTGCCAATACCTATGCAGCGAACTACTCGCGCACCTGCAGCTGCTTCCCGGCTCATCCGGCAGTGAATCGCGCCGCCGATGCCACCGACGCAAGGCGCGGCAACCATGGAAGCGACCACATTCGCGAGGGAATCTGTCCCGGAAATCAGCATCCATGTCAGACTAACGCAGAATATGCCGCAGACAGTATATCCAGCCCCATTCCGGATGTGTTTATCCGTACAAAAGCGGAAATACAGGGCATGCAGAAGATAACCGGAAATGACAAACACCTGAAGTGCATAGTAAACCAGATCACGCTGCCCATGGGTGAGATATCCTTCTCCTGCATGATTTGCCAGTCTCAATACGGTAAACTGCAGAAAAACAAACGAACCAAACAAGCCAGACAGTGCGATGGTTCTTTGCGCTGTATTGGTAAAAGATCGAAGAAAGAAATTATTAATCCGTCTATTGTCTGTCCGTCTGAGTGTCTGCCAGGCCGTTGTCATTGTTAATCCCTTTCCAGAAAACTGATGCCATAGATGAGTCATTCATCACTGGCATTTCCCGTTCTCCAGTTGATTTCATTTGCCGTATCATCCTGAAAAAGACATGCAAATCCGGATGTCAGTATAACACATATCAAAACTATCCGCAATTGTTGCTCAAACGGTTTATTCGATGATGATATCAAGGTGATATCATCGGTCAGTGCCCACAGAAAAACAAGAAATCATTTTGATTTCATTCCGTCAGTCAATATTTGATCCATATTTGAAATATTATAATATATTTTCATTCTTTTTCATACAAACAAGAGCTGTGTACCAAAGAAAAAGGCACCCTTTCACTTGAATGTAAAAGGATGCCGGATATATCAATCGTCAGAATGATATGTATTACATGAGTTTACGGAACATGGCCTCAAAGTCCGCCAGTGTGGCAGCACGGGGATTGCCAGGTGCACAGGCATCCGCTGCAGCAGATTCGCACAGGAACGGCAAATCCTCTTCCTTCAGCTTCTCAAGCTTGGTGGGGATGCCTACATCAACAGAGAGCTGCTGGACAGCATCTATTGCCGCCTGACGATAGGTCTCCTGATCCATTCCGTTGGTATCAACACCAAAGGCCTCAGCAATCGCCTTGTATTTCTCGCCGGTATAGGCCCTGTTGAAGTCCATGACGATAGGCAGCATCATTGCGCAGGCAACACCGTGCGGCGTGTCATAAACAGCGCCCAGCGTATGTGCCATGGAATGTGCAATGCCCAGACCGACATTGGAGTAAGCCATAGCGGTCACATACTGAGCCAGCGCCATGCCTTCCCGGCCATCCGGATCATTTGCAACTGCCTTGCGCAGGTTCTTTGCAATCAGCTTGATCGCCTCAAGATCCAGGCAGTCAGAAAGTGCCCATGCAGCCTTTGTTGTGTAGCCCTCAATCGCATGGGTAAGCGCATCCATACCGGTCGATGCTGTCAGACCCTTGGGCATTGAGGACATCATGTCGGGATCAACAACCGCCACATCCGGGATATCGTTGGGGTCGACGCAGACAAACTTCCGCTTCTTCTCGACGTCCGTGATAACATAGTTGATCGTGGACTCGGCACCGGTACCGCCGGTGGTCGGCACAGCGATGGTGAAGACCGTGCGGTTCTTCGTCGGCGCAACGCCCTCAAGCGAACGGACATCGTAATACTCAGGATTGTTTACGATGATGCCGATGCCCTTGCCGGTGTCCATGGAAGAACCGCCGCCGATCGTGATCATGAAGTCAGCGCCGGATGCCCTGTATGCATCCACACCCTGCTGAACATTTTCAATAGTCGGATTGGGCTTGATGTTGGAATAGACCTCATAGGCAATCCCGTTCTTCTCCAGCAGTTCCGTCACCTTGGCAGTCACGCCAAACTTGACCAGATCCGGATCAGAGGCAACAAAAGCCTTCTTAAAGCCCTTCGAGGCAACAATTCCGGGGATCTCATTGATTGCTCCATGTCCATGGAAAGACATCCCGTTGAGTACAAAGCGATTCACAGCCATATTCAGTTCCTCCATATGTTATTTCGGATACATATCCGTCTCTATTATTCTATCACATTTTCGCCATTCTGAAAACAGCCCTGTCACTGACCGCCACGACTTGCCCGTCATATTCTATACTCTGTGGATGCCTTTCCAGCCAAAGCATGCAGCGCCTGTTTCCCTGAACCGTTTACACTCCGGATGCGCTCATTCACCTTTGTGATAGCATGTCCGTCATCGCTTAACAGTCAGTCCCTCAGTACGTTCATCATACAGCAGATCCAGCAGATGGCGTGGAACTGCCGGCGTCAGACTGAAACTGCGGACACAGCCGGTGCAGTAGACCACAACATTCTCCTCCGGGAAATCCCCGGCACGTCTGAGTGCCATCTGACGCCGCGTTTCATAGTCCTGTGCACTGCCGCCGCAGCAGCGGGTCTCATCCCTCGTCTCTTTCGGCTCGACGATGACAATGTTCATTTTATCACAGAGAAGCCTTGCTGATTCCTGCATTTCGCTGGAATTGCGTTGCCTTGCATGACATGCATCATGAATGGTCATTCGTGCTTTGTGATAGTCGGGAAATGGAAAATCAGTGTCAAGCAGTGTCTTCCAGAGCGAAATCGGACGGACATTGGCGTAATCTGATTCAAAGTGATGACTGCAGCCGGGACAGCAGGTGATCATTTCAGTCTCATCCTCGATCTTCTCCCCCGACTTGCAGCAAGGAAGATACACATCCTCAACGATCCCCCTCTCAATCAGAAACTGAGACATCCGGGAAACCAGATGCGGCTTGTAATTTCGAAGCGCGCAGCCAGGTGCAAACAGTGTTTTCATTTAAGATTCCTCCATTTATGATTGTCTTTGCAATCATCCGTACTTTTCACAGCAGGCCATATGTCTGCTTTTTCCGGTTGAACTTCCCCCACCAAAAAAGAAAACACGCCTGTAAAGGCGTTGTTTTCGGGTCAAGTGATGCCGGCGCTCATATCATGTTCCTCAGTCTTACAGCAATCAGACTGACCAGGAGTGCGACAATGAGGATGATAACCAAATGCACGATGAAAATCCAGGTATTCAGGTCATATTCGATACCGCTCTCAGCCAGAGCACTGGAAAAGAACGGCATGCAGGCAAGTGGCAATCCTGCCATGATCAACTTTTTAATCAAAATCATGTCCCCTTTTACCAAGATATGACTAAGTCTATTCCATCTCAGCACTCAATTCAACAGGGACATTGTGTTATT
>JAFSZW010000572.1 GCA_017458865.1 Clostridia bacterium | reverse complement strand
CATAGAGGATACCGGCAGCAAAGGGTATGCGCCGCCTGGCCAGTGCCCGGTAATGCGGTATGCCCCAGCCGCCGCCGCCGATGACCATAACCTGTGGTGCGCCATCCGGCCGTGTAAGCTCAACGCTGCCGCGTCTTGTCAGGTAGCTGCCCGGCTTAAGATCATACAGCTGCGCGATGATGTCGTCCCGGAAAATCTCCTGGGGCGGACCATAGCGCCAGACGGTATCTCCCTTGACACAGAGGACAAGGTCCGAGATTTTTTCGGCAAGGTCGATTTCGTGAAGGGACAAAAGGATGGTCAGCTGGCGGGTCCGGGCTTCCTCAAGCAGGATGTTGAGGAGCTCAACCTTATGGCGAATGTCAAGAAAGGAGGTGGGCTCGTCCAGAACCAGAATGTCCGGCTCCTGGCAGAGTGCACGGGCCAGCAAAACCCTTTGACGCTGCCCATCACTGATCTGCAGAAAGTCACGGTCTGCCAGATCGTCTGCGTGGACGCGGCTAAGGGCACTCAAAACAACCTCGCGGTCGTGCGGCGTCAGACGTCCAAACCGGCCGGTATACGGATAGCGGCCCATGGCAGCGACATCAAAGCAGGTCATCATCTCGGGACGCGTGCGCTCTGTGAGCAGCACGGACATCTGTCTGGCCAGCGATCCGCGGGAAATGCGGGCCATGTCCGTTCCATCCAGCAGGACACTGCCGGAAATGGCAGCCAGCTGTCCTGAAATGGATTTGAGGATGGTGGATTTGCCGGAACCGTTTGGCCCGATGAGGGTCAGGATGCGGCCTTTGGGCAGTGTCAGGGAAATGTCCCGGATGAGGGGCACGTTGTTGTAGCCGACCGTCAGGGCGCGGGTGGTTAAGATGTAATCAGCCACTGCCTGACCTCCTTTGCCGTTTCAGCATGAGGAGGATCACGACCGGTGCGCCGAATATGGCAGTGACGGTGCTGATTGCCAGCTCAGATGGTGCAAAAGCTGTTCTGGCAATGAGGTCGCAGCCCATGCAGAACACACTGCCAAGGAGAAAGATGGAAGGAATCAGGATGACAGGTTTTGATGTCCTGAACAGGAGTTTTGTGATGTGGGGAACCGCCACGCCGACAAACGAGATGGGTCCTGAAAGCGCAGTGACGGTTGCAGAGAGCAGGCTTGACAGGCCGATGAGGGCCAGACGGAACAACTTTACATTGACGCCCATGCTCAGGGCGTAGTTTTCGCCGAGCAGGAATGCGGAAATCGGTTTGGAAAGCAGAAAGGCGGCAAGCACGGCTGCAAATATGACGATGGCGGCCGGCTTAAGACTTGCAAAGGAGATTGCGGAAAAGCTGCCCATGGACCAGCTGTGCAGATTGGCGACATTGGCCTCATCTGCAAAGGTGATGATGAAATCCGTCACGGCGGTACAGATGCTGCCGATCATGATGCCTAGAACCAGCAGAACGGACATGGACTGAACGCGCTGAGAAAAAAACAGGACAAAGCCAGTGACAAGCAGGGAACCAAGGAAGGAGGCAGCAATGAGAATGATAAAAGGGACGCCGGAGGCGTGACGCAGGACAAAGATCATGGCAAGCCCCACAAACATCCTGGCTCCGTTTGAAATGCCCAGCACATAAGGCCCTGCAATGGGATTGCGGAAAAAGGTCTGCAGGAGAAAACCGGACACACTGAGCGCACCGCCCAGAACGGCAGCAGCTAGGAGGCGGGGCAGACGGATTTTGAGGATGACATTGGCTGCTTTCGAACTGTCCGATATGCCAACTGATATAATGCGGAAGATTTCAGCAGGTGAGATGGAAACACTGCCTGTGTTGATGCTTATGATTAGCAGGGCGAAAAATGCGAATATCAGCAGACAGAACATCAGCGGGATGCGAATGGATTTGGCTGTTTTCATGGAAATAATGCTCATTCGGTGAAGATTCAGAAGTTACTGCACAGAAGGTGCATAGACATACCGACGGGTGATACAGGACATGGCCAGGATGGGCAGTTGTGTCGACTGGTCATGCGAAACAAAAAGCCATCATCCAGGGAATGATGGCACGCATACGCAATAAAGCAGGTCAAAACAGACTGCATTTTCGTGACTGTCATTCTCCTCTGCCCAAGAAATCCGGCCGTTTCAGATAAGGCAGGTCTCCTGGCTGAGAATGCGGCATCTACCTGCGGACACACCTTCTCAAGCAATGCTCAATGGTCATTGTGCCGCAACACATTCATCACAGTAATGGCTGTTGCTCCGGATTTTCACCGGCTTCCCTTTTCACCCGGACCCGTTCAGCAAAAGGGCCTTTCGCCTGAACCTCCGGACACCGTATCATGATATTCAGTTGTTGACTATCTGCCGCAGATTTTACCATACGGCACAGATACCGTCAACGACATTCACCTGCATGTGGAGGCTGGAATGCAGCGCAGCTGACTGCCTTTGGATGTATACCGGAGGCAAAAATGAATCGAT
>JAFSZW010000571.1 GCA_017458865.1 Clostridia bacterium | reverse complement strand
GGTATGTCATGCAGGACCCGAACCAGATGATTTCAAAGAACATGATCTTCGATGAGGTTGCACTGGGCCTGAGGACACGGAATGTGCCGGAGGCGGAGATCGGGCCGCGTGTTGAGCAGGCGCTCAGGGTATGTGAGCTCTGGCCGTTTCGCAATTGGCCGGTGGCCGCACTGAGCTTTGGTCAGAAAAAGCGGGTGACAATTGCCTCCATCCTTGTGCTTGAGCCGCAGATGATCATCCTGGATGAGCCGACGGCCGGACAGGATTACCAGCGTTATACGGAGATCATGTCATTCCTGCAGACGCTCAACAGTCAGGGCGTGACCGTGCTCATGATCACCCATGACATGCACCTCATGCTTGAGTATGCGGGCCGCGTCCTGGTTTTCAGTGATGGCCATCTGATCGCGGATGATGACGGTGCGACAGTTCTGACCAATCCGGAACTGGTCCGACGGGCGAGTCTCAAGGAAACCAGCCTGTACGATCTGGCCGTGATGTGCGGCATAGAGGATGCATCCGATTTTGTCCGTCGCTTTATCGACTATGAGCGGAGGGAGGGACGCAAATGACCCGGATATTCAACTACATTGAGCGTCAGTCTCCCATTCACCGGCTGACCGGGGCGACAAAGCTTATCTGCCTGCTCCTGTGGAGCTTTGCAGCCATGGTGAGCTATGATACACGGCTGCTTGCCTGCCTGGCGGCAGGCAGCGTTGTGCTTTTTGCAATCTCCCGGATTCGGCTGAGGGATATCTCGTTCATGCTGGGGTTTACGGCGGTCTTTATGGTGCTCAACAATCTGCTGGTATTTGTTTTCTCCCCACTGCATGGAGTCGAGGTGTACGGGACAAAGCA
This sequence comes from Clostridia bacterium, assembly GCA_017458865.1. Taxonomy (GTDB): domain Bacteria; phylum Bacillota; class Clostridia; order Christensenellales; family Aristaeellaceae; genus Ventricola. The sequence goes on along the minus strand of JAFSZW010000571.1, from coordinate 4,237 downwards.
TGTCATTGTGACGCTTGGCGGCACGTTTGACATCACACAGGAACAGCTGTTTTACCATCTGAACCTTGTGCTCAAATACCTGGCATCCATTCCCATTGTCCTTCTGTTTATCAGCACAACGCAGCCCAGCGAGTTTGCAGCGTCACTGAACAAGATCGGCGTCAGGTACACAGTGGCCTACTCAGTAGCACTTGCGCTCAGGTACATCCCGGATATTCAGATGGCGTATCATGAGATCTCTCAGGCGCAGCAGGCCAGAGGCATTGAGATGAGCCGAAAGCAGAACCTGATCCGACGCCTAAAAAGTGCCGGTGCTATTCTGGTTCCGCTGATCCTCTCGAGCATGGATCGGATTGAGACCGTATCCAACGCCATGCAACTGAGAGGATTCGGCAAGAAAAAGAAGCGCACCTGGTATATGGGACGCCGGTTTAACAAATGGGACAATCTGGCTATTAGCCTTACGGCATTGTTGCTGGTGCTGGCACTGTTGCTGAATGTGGTAAACGGCAGCCGGTTCTATAATCCGTTTACCTGATACGACGATATCAGGAAATGGATGAATGCCGGAACCCGGTTCATTCGAAAGACTGATTGAGGAAAACAGAAATGATGAATGCGAAAATGGCAGGTCTTGTCCTGCTGACCCTGATGCTGACCATATTTGCCTCGGCTGCGTCTGCCATTCCGGTCTATTTCAGCTCCGGGATCAAGGATGGTCCATATGAGATCGTGCCGACGCTGGATGCCTGTCCGTTTGACGCGGATACGCCGGTTCTTGATGTCATCGCTGTGGGTATCGGCAGGGGTGACTGCTACCTGATCCGCTGCGGCGGGGAAAACATGCTCATTGACGGCGGCGAGGCCTACAGGTATCGGCGCGTCCGATATTTCCTTGAGGACAATGGCATCTATTCAACGACAGAGACCGCGGAAACCGGCCGGATAAAGACGGGCGAAGTCCTTGATTACATGCTGCTGACGCATGCGCACAGGGACCACTATCAGGTTCAGGCGGAGCTGCTCCAGCACGACTACCTGCCCAGGTTCATCTATACCACGCATGATGCGACCAGTAAGGACAGAATGTGGCCCGAGTACAGGAAGTGGATAGATAAAAAGCAGGTTCCATACCGGCGGATCGAGCATGGTGAGGACCTGCAGGTTGGCGGTGCCAATCTGCACGTATACCGCTGGACAGGAGCTGAGGCGAATACGCGCGGCGAGAACAACAAATCCGCCGTACTCAAGATCACCTATGGAGATGCTGCGCTGCTGCTGACGGCAGATCTTGAGGGATACGGCCAGCGATGGCTCATCGACAATTTCGGTGACGAGCTGGACGTGGACATAGGGAAGGCGCCGCATCATGGCATTTCTCAAAGCTATCCGGATCTGCTGGAACGGATGAGCCCCAGCCTGATGATCATCAATGATGAGCGCTCAAGCGCTGCATCCTATGAGCGGCAGATGGCAAAGCACCACATTCCAAGGTTGTATGCAGTCCGGAACATCCACATGATGACGGACGGGAAGATCTGGTACGTCTGGGTAGAGTGACGTTAGGCCGGAAAGCGGACATGCGTTATGCCCAGTTCCGGCACGGCTGCCCAATATCGGAGGAGGACAGGAATGAGACAGAAAACACGGGAAGTGCGGGATCGGGAGATCCTTTCGGCAATGCTGGATCAGATCACGATCCTCCATCTGGCAATCAGGAATACACCGTTTCCGTATATTGTTCCACTGAACTTCGGGTATGAATGGCAGGGGGATGAGCTCGTCTTTTTCTTCCATTCCGCCAAAGCCGGTATGAAGCTGGACCTGCTGCGGCAGGATCCGCGTGTGTGCATCAATGCCGCAGCGTTTATTTCCTATGCGGGCGATCCGTATAAGGGGCATCTCCATGATTACAGATCCGTTACGGCAAACGGCATTGCGACAGAGATCGATCCGGAAACGGAACATGACATTTTCATGCATGCCCATGAGTGCCTGCTGCATCACAACAACCGCGAAATGCAGCCAGGAGATGAGGCAGCCATGCGGTTCATTTCCATGTGGCAGATCCGGTGTCCCGCGGACATGGTCTGGGGCAAGGCGGAAATCGTTCCTCATTCCGTGGAGAAAGTGCCGTTTTACACGGGCCCCGGGGATGGAACGGCGATTTCCGAACAGCATATTCTGGATCACGCCACGAAATCGGCAGAATAAATGAGCGCTTTTGATATACAGCGCCCGTATAAGACATGCGGACAGAAACCAGAGCAACATGCGTGCACCTGGCGTGGACGGCAGTACGCTCAGGCAGGCAATCCCTCAACGCTGTATGGAAATGGAGAATGCGAATGGGCAATATACGCATTGAAAACGGAAGCATCACAAATCGCAGAGCAGATGCCATTGTGAATGCGGCCAATTCAGGTCTTTACGCGGGTAGCGGTGTATGCGGTGCGATCTTCGCGGCCGCCGGTTACCCGAATCTGCAGGCAGCATGCCGGGCGATTGGTCACTGCGATGTCGGCAGTGCCGTGATAACACCGGGGTTTAACCTGCAGGCAAAGTACATCATTCATGCAGTCGGGCCACAGTGGAGGGGCGGGAAAGACGGTGAACCGCAGCAGCTCTACAGTGCGTACAGAAGCGCGCTTAATCTGGCACTTGATCATGAATGCCAGTCCATTGCTTTTCCGCTCATTTCAGCAGGTATCTTCGGGTATCCGCCTGAGGCAGCCTGGCAGGTGGCCATAAAGGCCTGCCAGGATTTTCTGCAGATTCATCCGGAAACGGATATGGAGATTATGTTCGCAGTCATAGACACCAGATTGCAGCAGATCGGGCAGACAGTCCTGAGACATGCGAGTCAGCAGATGGGCAAAGTGGATCAGATGCGCATCAGCGAAAAGACAGTTGGGGCGATCTGCTTCGACAGGCCGGATGAGGCAAACGGATATCTCAGCAGTGACGCCACTGGTGCCGGCTTTACGCTGGACGGGCGCACCTTTTCATCCGCCGGGCAGTACATTGTCTACAGAAAGTGCATGTGCTTTGGCGATGCCCAAAGCGCAGAATTGGTCATGGCCGAACAGGACCCGGCAAAGCGGCGGGCAATAGGGCGCGCCCTGCCGGGCTTCCGGGACATTGTGTGGGATGGACAGAAACAGGTGATTGCCTACCAGGCGCACCTGGCCAGATTCAGGCAGAATGAGACACTCAGACTACAACTGCTGAACACGGGCGATGCCATCCTGGTGAAGTGCGGGCAGCAGGACACTGTCTGGGGCTGCGGCCTCGGGATAAACCAGCCCGAACGCCTTGACATGAATTACTGGCGGGGCGGAAATCTCCTCGGATTTACGCTGATGGAGGTCCGGGAAACGCTGCTAAGAGATCTGAGGACGAGCCCGAATTAAGACAGCCCTGACAAGTCATCTGCGGAAAAAGAGCCGTTCATGCTGAGACCGGACAAAAGGTGACGGAATGTCCGACTGTATAATTGTCGGGAAGGAACCGTATTGACGTTAACTGAAATCGAGACCAGGCCCACCACTTCATTCAACAAGAATCTGAATATTCCGTACGTTTATAGCGTCACTGTTTTCCTGGATGATCGTTCTGGAAAACGTACATATAAACGCCACATGATCGGGGAACTTGATGAAGCAGGTAGCATTGTACCGACAAGGTCTAAAGGCCGGCTGACCGACAAAAGAGAGACGGTTTTGATTCCAACTGTGACTATCAGGCTCTCTGTTATGAGGCAATTAAGCAGCTGGAAATGATGAAAGCCTCTGATCTACGAACAACTGTACCCTGTACAGGGGACAGTCTGCCGGGCTGTAAAAATGATAAGTCATGAGCCAACAGTGCCCCGAATCCATTGCAGGAAAATCGTTTACCTGAATCCTTCCTGAGGATGAACAGAATGAGCGTCATACGAAGGAAGATGGGGTTGATTGTAAAAAAGGAACTGTGACACAAGGCCGCCCTGTTATGTTGGAGCGGTCTTTTTTTATTATACTTTACCTTGTCTGGAGGACGTTGCAGCGATTTTCCTGAGCTGAGAGGGGTCAGATTCGCGCAGTTTCCGATTCCCAAAATTCGCTGAAAAGTTGACAGAATCTGGATGATCCTGTATACTGACAGGAAACGATAGCAGCAGGATCTGCTATCAGTGTGCTGATCCAACAGACAGGACGGTTCACAGCCGGCTGCGAGAGTCTGCCTGTGTGTTATG
>JAFSZW010000570.1 GCA_017458865.1 Clostridia bacterium | reverse complement strand
CCGAGGCCATATACTCTGACAGCCCCTTCATGTCCCAGTCCATGGCCACATCCCCGGCGCCGCAGAACGTATCCATTGCCTCATCGATGATCATGTCGGTCATCTTGAGAATGGATTCACGCATGTTCTCGCCATCCAGCACCTGCCGGCGCTGCTCGTAGATTTCCTTGCGCTGCTCGTTCATGACATCATCGTACTGAAGGACATTTTTCCGGATCTCATAGTTCCGTCCTTCAATCCGCTTCTGGGCATTTTCAATCTGGCCGGTCAGGATCTTCGCCTGAATCGGTTCATCCTCCGCCACGCCCAGCCGGTTGACCAGTCCGCTCATCCGGTCGGAGCCAAAAAGCCGCAGCAGATCATCTTCCATCGACAGGAAGAACTGCGAGGAGCCCGGATCACCCTGCCGGCCTGAACGGCCGCGGAGCTGATTGTCAATCCGGCGGGATTCATGCCGCTCCGTGCCGATGATATGCAGTCCGCCCGCCGCCACGACGCGCTCATGCTCCTCATCCGTCGTCTTCTTGAAATTCTTGTAGAGGGTGTTGTACTCCTCCCGGGCCGCCAGGATTTCCTCGGAAACGTTCTCGTTGAAGCCGGTGGCCTCATCGATGATCTCGTCCTCATACCCTTTCTGGCGCATCGCCTGACGGGCCATGAACTCCGGGTTGCCGCCCAGCAGAATATCCGTTCCGCGGCCGGCCATGTTGGTGGCAATGGTCACCGCGCCATACCGGCCGGCCTGTGCCACGATCTCCGCCTCACGCTGATGGTGTTTGGCATTGAGTACCTCATGCCGGATGCCGCGCATCTGCAGAAGCCGGCTCAGGGTCTCACTGACCTCAACGGACACCGTGCCCACCAGAATGGGCTGCCCGGTCTCGTTATGCCGGCGCTCAATCTCATCCAGCACCTGTCCGTACTTGCCCTTGCGGGTCGTATAGACCAGGTCATTCAGGTCTTTGCGGATCATGGGCATATTGGTCGGAATCTGGACGACATCCAGGCTGTAGATGCCCTTGAATTCCTCTTCCTCTGTCTTGGCCGTACCGGTCATGCCCGACAGCTTGTCGTACATGCGGAAATAGTTCTGGAACGTAATGGTTGCCAGCGTCCTGCTCTCATGCTGCACATTGACATGCTCTTTTGCCTCAATGGCCTGATGGAGACCGTCGCTGTAACGGCGTCCGTGCATCAGACGGCCGGTAAACTCATCCACGATGATGACCTGGTTATCCTGCACCACATAGTCGACATCCCGCTTCATCATGGCATGGGCACGCAGGGCCGCGTTGATATGATGCATCAGATCGGTATTGGCCACATCCGACAGGTTCTCCACCTTGAAATATTGCTCCGCCTTCCGGATGCCTTCCTCGGAGAGGTTGCAGGTCTTCTTTTTCTCATCCTTCACATAGTCCTTGCGCATGGCCGCCTTTTCCTCTTCGGAAAGCGGATTCTCCTCCCAGCGGCTCTCCTCCGGTTCCACGCCCTCCCTGAGGGTGGAAACGAAGCGGTCTGCCTGCTCATACAGGTCGGTGGACTTTTCGCCGACACCGGAGATAATCAGCGGCGTACGGGCCTCATCAATGAGAATGGAGTCGACCTCATCCACAATGGCAAAATGATGTCCGCGCTGCACCATGTTCTTTTTGTAAATGACCATGTTGTCGCGCAGATAGTCAAATCCCATTTCATTGTTGGTTCCATAGGTGACATCACAGGCATAAGCCGCCTTGCGCTGTTCCTGATCCAGGTCATGCACAATCACGCCGACGCTCATTCCAAGGAAACGGAAAATTCGGCCGATATCCTCGCCCTGGAACTTGGCCAGATAGTCATTTACCGTGACCACATGAACGCCTTTTCCGGCCAGCGCATTCAGGTAGGCCGGCATGGTGGCCGTCAGGGTCTTGCCCTCACCGGTCTTCATCTCGGCAATCCGTCCCTGATGCAGCACAATGCCGCCCAGCATCTGTACACGGAACTGGCGCTTGCCCATGACCCGGCTCGTCGCCTCCCTGACGACCGAGAACGCCTCCGGCAGCAGATCATCCAGCGTCTCGCCTTTGGCCAGGCGGTCCCGGAACTCCTGCGTCTTGCCGCGAAGCTCATCATCCGTCAGCTTCCTGTGTGCCTCCTCAAAAGAATCAATACGATCCACGATCTTGCCAAGCCGTTTCAGCTCGCCGGCCGTCGGATCAAATAATTTCGATAAAAAACCCATTATTGCCTCCAAACAGCAAAACTTTCAATCAATGACCATATATAGTCAAGCTATTCTAACATCAAACCCTGTTTCGTGCAACTTTCTTCCATCACTTTCCTCACAAAGATTCGGCCTCTGCATGGAAGACAGCCAAGCGAACGACACAAACCCGTGACCAATTGTCACGGGTTTGTGTCATCACTTAAAGTACCCAAGAACCATACGCACCAGACTTTCTGCTCCCGGTACGCTGCACCGGCCGGCCAGCATCATCAGCAGAAAGAGAACAGCCGCCATGAAGATCAATCGTCCCAGACTCCCCATCGGGCGTTTCAGAATCTTCCGTGTATCATACAAAGACATGTAGAGCGTCTGGTAGGCCATGGCCACAAATGTTCCCGCGGCAACCCCTTCAAGCCCCCACACCCGAACCCCCGCCAGGGAGATCCCCAGATTGAGGACCGTGGCCACAATATAATTGTTCTGCGTCTGTTTAAAGTGTCCGCTGGCAAGAATCAGTTTGTCATACGGATCCCGGAAACACTGAAACGCATACGCAGCTGTCAGGAGTGCGGCGAACACAGGTCGGATATAATCGGCATCCGTCACCCCTTCGGTATAGACACGCACGAATGGCAGCAGAAAGAAAAACAAACCGCCGAAAACGACTGCCGTAAAGAAATGATTGACAAATTCAAATGCGGCAAAAAAACGGTTCAGTCTGTCCGGTTCCCCCGCCGAAAACAGTTCACCCAGTTTCGGCTGGACACTTACGGTTACGGACTGAAAGATCCGTCGGATTCCCGAGATCACCATGAAATAGACCGAATAGACGGACACCTCGCGAAAAGAGGCAAACAGGGTCAGCAGAAAAATGTCGGCATTCTCCAGAACAAAATATGCCACATGCTGGGCAATCCCATTCCATTTCTGCGGAATAGGCTCCCCTGCTGCTCCGGCAACAGGCCGGAGCGGATAATGACCATGGGCATACAGAACAATTCCCGCGATCATCCCGGCATTCACCAGCATCGCAGCAAATTTGACCATCAGCAGCGAATGTCCTG
>JAFSZW010000569.1 GCA_017458865.1 Clostridia bacterium | reverse complement strand
GTCCCTGCCCTCCGGCAGCCAGACACTGCTCACGTAGCCCTCAGCAACGGGCAGGCGTTCACGCATGAGACGCATAAACGGTGACGATTCATCATTCATGTAATAGGCTACATAATCGAGAACCTTGAGATCGTTGTACACCTCAATGCCGCCTTTAAACGGCATGGCATAGACGATAATCGCCGCGTTGTCCGTAGAGGTTCCCTCCTCCACTGCATAGGAGAAAACCTGCTCGGTATAACCAGGTTCAATCGGCGTATAGTCCGGATCCTCAATGACAATTTCCCGCCTGTCATAGTGGCTCAGGAATTCGCTGTCAAGCAGTTCAAGGAACCTGGGCAGATAGAGATCACCGGTCAGGATCATCGTCGCGTTGGACGGATGATAATAGGTCTCATGGAATTCGCGGAGCCGTTCTATGGTCAGCTCCGGAATATGCTCAGGTGTGCCGCCGGAGATATTGGATACATAGCTTCCCGGCCAGAGCATGCTATTGAGATTATACCCCGCCATGCGGCTCTGGGTGAGTGCCCCCAGCATTTCGCTGTAGACCACGCCCTGCAGCGAAATATCTCCCTCCGGACTGTCCAGCTCGTAGCGGTATGCTTCCCGCATCATGGCGTAGGGATTGGAAATGGCCAGCGGATCTGTCAGGCCATTCATGTAATAGTCCACATACTGCAGCAGCTGCTCCTCCGAGGTGGAGGCCATGGGATACATCGTGATATACTGGGACGTTATGGCATTCAGGAACGTGTTGCTGGTCTTTGAGTCCAGCTCAAAAAACGTGTTCGCCCCAGGGTATTTTGTGCTCCCGCCCAGCGTCGCGTGCTCAAAGACATGGGCAATGCCGGTATCATCGTAAATTGGCGTATGGAACGCCATCAGGTAGGAGCGGTCAATGTTGTCATTGGCCAGCCAGAACAGCACAGATCCGGTCTTCATATGCTCCAGTTCAACAACATCTGTCGCATACAGTTCCCAGCGGGATACATCTGTCACGACAAAACCGTTCATTTCCGTGCCAACCTGTGGCACCTCAAATTCTGTCGGTGCACCCGCAGATGCTGTCATAACCAGCATTGTCAAAGCCGCCACCAGCAGCAAAAAGATGCTCTTTTTCATGTTTCGTCCTTTCCATGATTTGAGGGATCCGGCAAAACAGTTTCCTGTTTCATTTTGGCAAACCCCGGGATTCCTGAGTCAGGGCCCGCCCCACCTCTGCCATCCAGCAGCAGTCATTGGCATGATGCCGGTGTCCCCTGGCATTTCCAGGCGTCAATTACCTGGAAATGGATTGAGGAAGCGCTGCCCCTTTCCATGTCAGATCAGGCGTTTTGAGATCAGATGCATCAGCGCCTGACAGGCAGACAGGCAGGCAGACATGCTTCAGTGCTGAATTTCATCCATGGACGCCTTCAGGATTTTCATGATGACCGGCGTCATAATCGGATCAAGCTTTTCAATCAGCTCATGGTCAAAGTTCGGCGCCAGATGCGTGTCGTTGCCGAATACCATGATGTTTTCCGTGTCCGGCGTGCTCGGTGCCCACGCGGGAACGGACGCATTGCCGGGATTGCCGGTGCGCGCAAACGCCAGAACTGTATCGACAATCTGCTGTTCCAGCTTTTCCATGCCCGCCTGATGCGTGTATTCCACCAGATCACAGTTGGCAAACACATAGGGAATGTCGCTGCAATGCCACGCCACCGTCCGGTCATTGACATCAAATGTCATGTCAAACAGGTAGGAATACGTACAGTTGTTCATGGCGCTGCGCATCCTCATATACGGGATCTCCGGTGCGCGGAAAGCAGTGTCCAGTCTGGCCATATCCTGCAGCGGCCGCTGCGGATATGCTCTCCTGAACAGCGGAATGAATGGCTCAATTTCGCTGCCAACCAGAGATATGAGCGCTGCCTTTGCCGCCTCATCCGTCATGACCGGCTCAAACCCGTCCATTTTGCAGAAGCCCAGGAATTCACCGAAAACGCTGCCGACCAGAAGCGGCACATTGGCGGATTCGGCGCGGAATCCGTTAAGCAGCGGATCACCGGCATAGAATCTGTTGGGATACGGCGCATTGCCGACATACCTGCCCTGTACCATCAGGGCGGGGCTTACCCTGTCATACGCAGCCCTGAGCTGTGCATACGGCACCGTTTCCATCTCCCTGACCGTTGAGATGCCCAGCTCTGCCATCATGGCCTCAGCTACTTCCCTGCCGCTGCCGTTCGCATCTGCCAGGATCGGGCCGATAACACCGGACATGTTAATGCCGCGGTGGAACAGGCCGTCTGCCTCCGGGCTCTGCAGCAGTGTGGTCACCTTTGCGCCGCCGCCCGACTGACCGAAAACCGTCACATTGCCGGGATCGCCGCCAAAGGCATCGATATTGTCATGCACCCAGCGCAGCGCCGCAATGATGTCATCCGTGCCCGCATTTCCGGAATTCTCATATTCATCGCCGAACTCAGACAGGTCCAGATAGCCGAGAATATTGAGCCTGTGGTTGATCGTTACGACCACCACATCACCTCTGCGTGCCAGATTGGCGCCATCATAGGCAACCTGCTCAATGGAAGATCCGTCGCTGAATCCGCCGCCATGCAGCCAGACCAGCACCGGCCGTTTTCCGCCATCCAGTGCCGGGGTCCACAGGTTCAGATTCAGACAGTCCTCATTTTCCACCCAGTAGCGGTGCGGAACGGAAATCTCGCCCTGAGGCCGCCTGGGTACGGCAATCGGGCAGGTATAGCCGTAAGATGTGCATTCCCGCACGCCATCCCATGGTTTAAGCGGCTCAGGCCTGTGAAACCGCCTGGCCTCTGCATACGGCACGCCCTTAAAGATCGTCAGCCCGTCGTATTCATATCCGCGAATCACGCCCTTTGTGGTCTTAACCTCAGCCACGCCAGGCCTGCAGACAAAGCGTTTCATAGAATACCTCCTCATGAGTCAACTGTCGAGATTATACACGACAGCTTTTCCAACGGCAATATGCAAGTCACATTTTCAATGAAGAGACCTCTCCGTTTTTTGCATCTGTCCTGCACGAAACCGCTGCCCGGATGACATCCGTTAAACCATATTCGTGCAGGATTTGGTCATTGGCTGTTCCCGCTGATCCGGACATGCACGGCAGATCCATTCAATGCCGCCACCTGTTCTCCACTTTGCCTGAATATATGGCTACTTTTCAGGGAAACTCCCCACATGACTCCAGGTTTCGCAGCGAAACAAAACGGCAATCTCCACTTCGGAAAATGTCATAGACCTGGCAGGCGTCAAAAGCGTGTCCCGGGGTTTGTTATTTCGGTCCGGAGAGCAAAAGCATGTGTCGTGAACATCGTATTGAAAACCCGAACATTTTTCGTGAGAACGGTCCGAAACATCCATTTATTTTTCCTGAAAAAGGAAAAACGTGTTGACGCGCCGGCGGTCTCGTGATAGAATTCTCACCGTTTTCCGAACATTGTGAAAAACAGGACATCCAATCAGGAGGACAGTTCCCATGACAAAGAACGGTTTGCAGAAACACATCTGGCTGCTGCTGATTTTGCCAGGTGTTTTATTTGTGACCGTGTTTATGCTGATCCCTCTGTTTTCCATCCTGATTTCAACGTTTTTCCCTGAAAACAGTTTTTCGCTCGGGAATTACAGCAAGCTGCTGCAGAGCGTCTATTTCCAGCAGGTATTCGGGCGCAGTGTGCGGCTGAGTCTGCTGAGCACGCTGCTTTGCGCGTTGCTTGGCTTCCCGTGTGCCTACTATATCAGCCGATACTCAAAGCAGAAGGGCATGATGATGGCGCTGGCCGTCTTCCCCATGTTCACAAGTCCGGTCATCCGCTCGTTCAGCTGGATGGTCATCCTGGGCCGCAAGGGCATTGTGAATCAGTTTCTGGTCAGTATCGGCCTGTTTGCACGTCCGCAGTCGCTTCTATACAATGAATTTTCCATGACGGTGGGCTTTGTGCAGCTGTTCCTGCCCCAGATGATCCTCTCCCTGCTGGGCGTCATGGATTCCATTCCGGAGGACCTGACGGAGGCAGCGGGCAGTCTTGGCGCCACACGCTTTGTCGCATTCCTGCGCATCGTGTTCCCGCTGAGCGTATCCGGTCTGGTGACAGGCGCCGTGCTGGTCTTTACCGGCTGCATGACGGCCTATACCACGCCTCAGCTGCTCGGCGCCACGGATACCCAGGTGCTCTCCACCATGGTGTATCAGTACGCCATGAGCCTGCGGGACTGGGTACAGGCCTCGGCGGTTGCCATGGTGATGATTGTCGTAACGATGCTGGTATCCGGCATATTCAACCGGCTGAGCCGGAAAATCAACCCCATGGCGACCTGACAGGATACCTGGCCAGGCACTTGAATGGATTTTCCCGGCGGGCTGGATGCGGGAACGGACAGGATACAGGAGGATAAGGAATGGCGCTGCTGGAACTCAAGGACATCACGGGCGGATATGGCAAAAACATCATCCTGCGGGACCTGAACCTGCAGGTGGAGCGCGGACAGTTTGTCAGCCTCCTGGGTTCATCCGGCTGCGGCAAGACCACGACGCTGCGCCTCATTGCAGGCTTTTCGGCGCCTGACAGCGGCAGCATCCTCTTTGACGGCAGGGATATTACCCATGTGCCCCTGCACAAGCGCAACTTTGGATTCGTCTTCCAGAGCTATGCGCTGTTCCCGCACATGACGGTATTTGACAACGTCGCATTCGGACTCAAGATGCGCAGGGTCTCAAAGGAAGAAACCCGGCAGCGCGTCATGGATATGCTTGCGCTGGTCGACCTGACAGGATTTGAGAAGCGGTATCCGCGGGAGATGAGCGGCGGACAGAGGCAGCGGGTCGCGCTGGCACGCGCCATGGTCATCCGACCGGACCTAATGCTGTTTGATGAACCGCTCTCCAATCTGGATGCCAAGCTGCGGGTCAAGATGCGGGTAGAAATCCGCCGGATTCAGCAGGAGCTTGGCTTTACCGCCATCTATGTCACCCATGACCAGGAGGAATGCTTTGCCATCTCCGACCAGGTTGCCATCATGAACAAGGGGGTCATCGAGCAGATGGACACCCCCGCCCATATCTTCAACAGTCCAAAGACCGAATTCATTGCGCACTTTGTCGGCTTTGAGAACTTCTTCGATGTCACCCGCCAGGGCGGCAGGCTGACCACGGAAAACGGACTGCCCCTGACCGTCTCAAGGGATCTGCCCGGCAGCCGGTACAGGGCATGCATCCGCCCCGAGGACGTGGTGCTGCACCCGGCAGCGTATGAAGGAGAGAATACACTGCCCGGCGAGGTAAGGGTCACCACCTTCCTCGGCCGGAACATTCAGTACAACGTGCGCACGGACATTGGCGAATTCGCCATAAAGGCCGAACAGGGAAATGCCTATTCCGCCGGTTCCCGGGTAACCCTGGAGCTGGCTGCGAATAAAATCATCC